>CACXDT010000268.1 GCA_902766405.1 Oscillospiraceae bacterium | reverse complement strand
GTAGAAGGGGTGGCACTTGGAGCAGATTTCAACGGTGATGTTCTGCTTGGTGGAACCGGTCTCGATCACATTGCCGCAGGCGCAGCGGATCGTGGTGGGCTTATAGTCGGGATGAATGCCAGCTTTCATTGTCAATAACTCTCCTCATCAAAGGCTGTCTTGATTGTGCGCCAGAACGCATAGTTACAAGACGCAAGTTGCATCATACCATAGTTTTTTGCGCCTGGCAAGGGGTTTTTGTAATTTTTCAAGACAAACGCAAGAAGTTGTTGCCAAACAGTTACGCGCCGGGCCGCGTTCCACCGTAGGGGCGGGCGCCCTCGACCGCCCGGCGCGCCGACCCCAGTCATACGTTTCGCCCGGGCAAATACGAAGATTGCAGATTCTCCCGCACGGGCCGCCGGGGGCGTCGGCCCCTACGGTGTCGCCGTGGATTGGGCGCATACCTGCCATTTTAGAGTGCACCCTGCGCAGCAGGGGGCAATGTTGCCCTAACTTAATGATATTGAAGACCGCGCCGTAATCACACCGGTACGCTGACGGCCTTCCCCGCGGCGAGATAATACAGCACGCACTCCTTCACCGGCAGGGCGAAGATGCGCGTCAGCGCCATGGCGTAGGCGCGCAGCTGTCCGGCGTAGTAGGCGCTGCGCGCGGCGAGCTGCTCCGGTGTGCGGACGCCGTCGGTTTTATAGTCAATGACCGTCAGCGCGCCGTCCTCTATGATGCAGCAGTCGACTACGCCCTGCAGCAGCTGCTCCTCTCCCTCGCAGCCGCTGAGGGCCGCGGCGTCGACCAGAAGGGAGAATTTGAACTCGCGCTCCAGGTGTTCGGCATGCAGCATGCGCTGCCCCAGCGCCGAGTGAAACAGCGTCTCGATGGCCTTCGCGTCGACCGCCTGCGCCTCGCGATCCGAGATGATCTGCGCGCCGCGCAGCCGCTCGATCTCGGCGCGGATGGCGGCAAGGCTGCCGGTCGCGGCAAAATCCATATACTGGAGCACAAGGTGCGTGGCCGTGCCGCGCTCGGCGCCGGTCAAAGGCCTGTCAGCCCGGGCAAAGTCCGGACGGCGGAATGTGAAGCTCGGCTTGTCGAGCGTGAGCGCCTGCGCGTCCGCATCCGCCTCGCGCCGCCCCTTGAGCTCGGTGGCCGTCAGCTTCGAGGGCAGATCCTCGGCCGCGCGGTGCGGGTAGACAAAGGCAAGATTTTCTTCCAGGCGGCGCAGCGTCTCCGCGTCAGGCTCAGCACGCGTGCTCGCGCGCTCTTCGGCGGTTTCGCTCTCGTCCGGCTCGCAGATGCGACAGGTAATGGCGTCTCCGCCGCTGAGGATGCTCAACAGCAGCCAGTCCACCGGGGCCGCGGCCGCGGCGAGCTGCACCGCGCCGAGCTTCCCGGCCATGCTGAGGCGCAGCTTTTCCATGCGCGAGGCGGGATCGGTCATCGCGGCCGTGATATACAGCCGCTCCTTCGGCCGCGTCATCGCGACATAGAGAAGGCGCATCTCCTCGCTGAGCATTTCGCGCCGGAGCCGCTGCTGGATGGCCCTGCGTGCCAATGTCGGATATTCGATACGGCGCCGGAGATCGGTGAATTTGGGGCCGAGTCCAAGCTCCGGGTGTACCAGTACGGTCTCGCGGGTATCGTTCGTATTAAATTTCCGCGCCGTGTTGCACAGAAACACGACCGGGTACTCGAGCCCCTTGGAGCGATGGATCGAGACGATCTGCACGGCCGAGGCGCTCTGCGCGCCGCGGGCGGGTTCCTCGCCGCGCGCGGCCTGGCGGCGCAGCCACAGCACAAAGCGGTGCAGTCCGCGATAACCGCTCTGCTCGAAGCGCTGCGCCAGCTCCGTCAGCGCGAGGAGATTGGCGCGTCGCTGCTCGCCGTCCGGCATAGCGCTGCAGAGCGCCAGCATATCGAGCTCGCCGAGCAGCGTCCAGACCAGATCCTCCACCGCCGTATCGGCGCTCTGGCGGCGCAGCCGCTCGAGCGTCTGAAGAAAGGCGGCGCTTTTGTGGTCCGTTTTCGCCGCGGCGCGCAGCGCGCCGTAAAAATCCGCGTCCGGATCGGCGGCGCGGACGGCGGATAGCTCATCCGCCGTGAAGCCGAAGACCGGCGAGCGCAGCGCCGCGATCAGCGGGATATCCTGGTGGGGATTGTCAATGATCGAGAGCAGGCTGAGCGCCGTGGACACCTCGATCGAGGTGTAGTAGTCCCCGCCCTGGCCGCTCTGCACCGGGATGCCGTGGTTGATGAGCACACGGCGGTAGACGCCGCCCACACGGTTGGCCGAG
>CACXDT010000267.1 GCA_902766405.1 Oscillospiraceae bacterium | reverse complement strand
TCGTCCCCGCGCGGAAGACGTGGTCCGAGCCGAAGAGAGTCTCGGTATATTTGTGGGCCTTGGCCTGGTACTCGCCGGAGAAGTTCAGGTCGATATCGGGGGTCTTTTCGTTGCCGGGGTAACCGAGGAAGGTCTCGAACGGGATGTTGAAGCCGTCGCGGCGCATGCGCGCGCCGCAGTCGGGGCAGTCGCGCTCGGGCATATCGGCGCCGCAGCCGTAGGAGTTGTCAAGAATGAAGTCCGAGCGGCGGCATTTGGGGCAGACGTAGTGCGGCGGCAGGGAGTTGACCTCGGTGATGCCGGACATATAGGCCACGAGCGACGAGCCGACGCTGCCTCGCGAGCCGACCAGATAGCCGTGCTCGAGCGAGTTCTGCACCAACTTCTGGGCCGACATGTAAATCACGTCGTAGTGGTGGCCGAGTATCGTGTTGAGCTCGACATCGACACGCTCCTGCACGATCGCCGGGGGCGGGTCGCCGTAGATGCGGTGCATCTTGGTGTAGACGAGGTCGCGCAGAATCTCGGCCGAGTTCTCGATCGTCGGCGGGAAGAGATCCTTGGGCAGCAGCTCGATCTCCTCGACCTGGTCGGCGATCGCGCGGGTGTTCGTGATGACGACCTCGCGGGCGACCTCCTTGCCGAGGTACTCAAACTCCCGGAGCATCTCGTTGGTCGTGCGGAAATAGATCGGGCAGCTGCGGTCGGCGTCGGAAAACTTCTTGGCGGCCTGCAGGATATGGCGGTACTGCTCGTCCTCGGGGTCGAGGAAGTGCACGTCCGAGGCCGCGATCACGGGCTTGTTCAGCATCCGGCCCAGGTTGAGAATCGTACGGTTATAGTCCTGCAGCACGCTCTCGTCCTTGACGCGTCCGGTGTCGATCAGGAAGCCGTTGTTCGCGATCGGCTGGATCTCGAGATAGTCATAGAACGAGGCGATCTTCTTCAGCTCCTGCTCGCTCGCGCCGTTCATGACCGCGCCATAGAGCTCACCCATGCCGCAGGCCGAGCCGACCAGAATGCCCTCGCGGTGCCGCAGCAGCAGGCTTTTCGGCACGCAGGGCGTGCGGTGGAAGTATTTGAGATAGGACTGCGAGATCATCTCATACAGGTTTTTCAGTCCCACGCGGTTCTTCACAAGGAAGATCATGTGGTAGGTCTTCGCCACGTCGGTGCGGCGCAGCGAGTGGTAGATGTGCTCAATGTCATCGACGGTCTTCGCGCCCTGCGCGGCCAGCATCGGGATAAACTTCATCATGATGCGCGCGCAGGCCGCCGCGTCGTCCGAGGCGCGGTGGTGGTTGAACTTCGGCAGGTTCAGATAGTTCGATACGATATCCAGCTTGAAGCGTTTAAGATCGGTGCACAGCGCCTGGCTGAGCGCGAGCGTGTCCATAAACACAGGCTGGAAGCGCACGCCGTGCCGCCGCGCGCAGGCCGTCATAAAGCCGACGTCGAAGTGGGCGTTGTGGGCGATCAGCGGCCGGTCGCCGCAGAAGTCCATAAACATCCGCAGCGCCTCTTCCTCCTTCGGCGCGCCGGCCACGTCGCTGTCGCGGATGCCGGTCAGCTCGGTGATATCGGCGGGGATCGGCTGCTCGGGATCGACAAAGGTGTTGAACTCCTTTTTGATCTCGCCGCCTGCGAACAGCACCGCGCCGATCTCGGTCATGCGGTTGTTCATGGCGTTCAGGCCGGTGGTCTCGATGTCAAAGGCGACAAACTCGGCGTCCAGCGGCAGCTTGGAGTTGCCGATAACGGCGCTGTTGCCGTCCATGTCGTTGAGGTAATAGGCCTCCATGCCGTAAATGATCTTGACGCCGTGCTTTTTTCCGGCCTTCCACATGTCCGGAAAGGCCTGGGCCACGCCGTGGTCGGTCACGGCGATGGCGGGCATGCCCCAGTAGGCCGCGCGCTTGACGACGGCGGCCGGGTCGGTCAGCGCGTCCATGGCCGAAAAGCGGGTGTGCAGGTGCAGCTCCACGCGCTTTTCCTCGGCCTCGTCGGGGCGGATCGTCTTCTTCCCCTTCATGATGTTGCGCGGCTCGAGCACCATATCGTCGTCAAACTTGTTGTAGGTGACCTCGCCCTGGACGATCAGGTGGTCGCCGGGGGCAATCTGGTCGATGATGCTGCGGTCGTCCTCCTGCCGGAGATAGCGGGAGATATGCACCGTGTTCGTCAGGTCTGTCAGATCGAAGCCCAGCACCGCGCCGCCCTTTTTTGTGGTCTTGGAGTTGACGGCGACGACATCGCCCTCGACCGTGACACGGCCGGATTCGAGCGTCAGCGTGTTCATCGGTACGCTCTTTTGCTTGATGGCGCGGCCAAAGAGCACATTGCCGTGGCCGGCGCCCGTCGGCGCGCCGCCCTCGGAGGGCAGCGGCATCGTGCCCCGGACGCTCTTGGGGTAGTCCGGCACGATGCCGACACCCGCGAGCGCGTAGTCCGCCTTGATGCAGTCGCACAGCGCCGTGATATCGCTCGGCGCAGGCATCACGGGAAAGCGAGCGCTGATCTGCACGGTCATCTCCCGCACGTCCACCCGCGCGTCGGTGACAAACACATTTTCAAGCCCGCCGCAGGTATTTTTCCGGGCCTCGCAGCCCGGGAACATGGTCAGAAAAGGGGTATGGTCCATGGTATACTCCTGGAAGGAACAGTATGGGGGTGTGAAAATCGTATGGAAATGTGGTTTCTGTCGTAGGGGCGGCTATTAGCCGCCCGGCGGAATCATAAAGTGACTATCACTAAGAGTTGGGCAAATTCGCTTCATTGTACGAATTTGCCCAACATCTGCATACCTATCAGATCGTACCGCGCGGGCGGCAGGTTGCCGCCCCTACGGCACACACGGGACATTTTCATAGCCCCTCTTGACGGTCGAACCGTCCTCCGCCGCTTCAGCCCGCGATCGTGCAGCCGCCGACCGGGCGGATGTAGGTGACGTGGCAGGCGTCACGGCCCAGCAGATGGTCCATGTCGGCCTTGAACTGCTCGGCCATGTCGGTGGGGACAAAGGCCTGGATCGTACCGGCAAAGCCGCCGCCGTGGACGCGGTAGGCGCCGCGGCCGTTCAGGCAGTGCTCCGCCGCCGCCAGCGCGACGGCGACCGGCTGATAGCGCGCATCGCGATAGGTGTCCACATTCTGTAAATACATATAGGACGAGCGGCCCGAGTCGGACACCAGGCGCAGGAACTCGTTGAAGTCCCCGGCGTCCAGCGCGGCCATCATCTGCTCAACGCGGCGGCAGTCGCTGTAGTAGTGGACGGCGCGCAGCACCGCACGGTCGCCCACGTCGGCGCGCAGCACCGGGATGGAGCGATAAAAGGCATCCTCGGACACCTCGCTGAGTACCTCTTTACCGAAGACACCGGCGACAGCCTTCATCTCGACCGGGATGGCGGCATAGTCGTCCGTGAGGTTGGCGTGGTTGGCACCGCTGTCCACGATGCACAGCGCGTGCCCGGCCTTGGCAAAGTCGAAGCTCACCGGCGTGACCTTCGGGTTATCCTTGTCAAAGAAGTCGACGGCCACGATGCCGCCCATGGCGCAGCCCATCTGGTCGAGCAGGCCCGAGGGCTTGCCGAAATACACGTTCTCGGCATACTGGCCGATTTTGGCAATAGCGGCGCTGTCGAGGGCGTTTTCGCAGAACAGTTCGTTGAGGACGGTCCCCAGCAGCACCTCGATGCAGGCCGAGGACGAGAGCCCCGAGCCGCCCGGCACGTCGGAGATCAGGTAAGCGTCAAAGCCAGCGACAGTATAGCCCCTGCGCGCCACACCGGCGGCCACACCGCGGATCAGCGCGCGGGTCGTGTTGTACTCCGCCGTATCGGGGGACAGCACGGAGAGATCCACACTGGTCAGGCCATAGCCCTCGGAATAGAGATTGACGGTGTTCGTGCCGTTCGGGGCCACGCAGGCCAGGGCGTCGAGATCGACCGAGCCCGTCAGCACCTTGCCGCGCTGGTGGTCGGTGTGGTTGCCGCCGAGCTCGGTGCGGCCGGGGGCCGAGCAGATGGCGACGGCGGCCGAATCGTCCTTGCCGAAGATTTTCTTCCAGCCCTCCATGACCTCGGTCATGCGCGCGCGGTAGGGCGCGATCTCCGAGACAGCGCGGCAGTAGAGCTTCGACAGGGCCTCGTCAAATGCTCCGTTATCCAGGGACGCCTGGATGTCCTTGATTTCTCTCATGGCAGCACCTCATTATTGTTATTTCTGTGTATCGGCTTCCCGCAACCTGTTTGTAGATGCGATAAAGCCTTCCCCTTGAGGGGAAGGTGGCTTGCCCCGATCTCCCGCGAGGGGCAAGACGGATGAGGTGTATGCAGCAGATCTTGTCAGTCCGACATTTTGCAACATCTTACCCCCACCTCATCCGCCCCTTCGGGGCACCTTCCCCTCCAGGGGAAGGCATTGTGCGTGAAAGCCGCTATCTTTTCTTTTTTGTTTCTGACCGAAAGCTTGCTATGTAGTGAAAATCGCTATCACGCTTTGTTGATCTCTTCAAGCAGGGCGTCGCAGAGCCGGTCATAGGGATAGGTGCCGATGACCTCGCCCTTTTTGAACAGCAGCCCCTTGCCCTTGCCGCCGGCGATGCCGAAGTCGGCCTCGCGGGCCTCGCCCGGGCCGTTGACAACGCAGCCCATGACCGCGACCGTGATGTCCTTATGGACGTTTTTCAGCCGCTCCTCGACCTCGGTAGCCAGACCGATCAGGTCGATCTCGGTGCGGCCGCAGGTCGGGCAGGAGATAAAGCGCACGCCGCCGCGGCGCAGGCCGAGCGCGCGCAGGATCGCGATCCCGGCCTTGACCTCCTCGACGGGGTCGGCCGTCAGCGATACACGGATCGTATCGCCGATGCCCTCGGCGAGCAGTGTGCCGATGCCGACGGCGGACTGGATCGTGCCGTTCCAGGCGGTACCGGTCTCGGTGACGCCGAGGTGCAGCGGATACGAAAAGACCTCAGAGGCCAGGCGGTAGCTATCGATCGTGAGCGCCACGGAGGAGCTCTTCATCGAAAGGCAGATGTCGTCAAAGTCGAAGCGCCGGAGCAGCGCGACATGCCCCGCTGCGCTCTCGACCAGCGCCTTGGGGCAGGGGTGGCCGTATTTCTCGAGCAGACGCCGCTCGAGCGAACCGGCGTTTATGCCGATGCGGATCGGGATATTTCTCGCCTTGCAGACCTCGGCCACGGCGCGCACGTTCTCCTCCGCGCCGATATTGCCGGGGTTGATGCGGATCTTGTCGATGCCGCGCTCGGCCACGAGCAGGGCGAGACGGTAGTCAAAATGAATGTCGGCCACGAGCGGGACGGGGCTTTGCTCTTTGATTTTGTCGATCGCCAGGGCCGAGCGCTCGTCGGGGATGGCCAGGCGCACGATGTCGCAGCCCGCGGCCGCGAGGTCGCGGATCTGCCGCACAGTCGCCTCCACGTCCCAGGTCTTGGTATTGCACATCGACTGCACCGAAATTGCCGCCCCGCCGCCGACCGGCACGCCGCCGACCGTGATCTGTTTTGTCTTTTTTCTCTCTGTCATTTCTGTACGATCCTCACAATGTCATGCAGCATGATATACCCCATCAGGGCCAGCAGCAAAACCATCATCACCGAATTGATTGTGCCCTGGATTTTGGGGTTGAGCTTTTTATGGGTAAAGAGGCGCTGCCCCTCGTCGATCACAAGGAACAGGATCTGTCCGCCGTCGAGCGCCGGGATCGGCAGCAGGTTCATGACGGCCAGGTTCACGGCGATCAGCGCGCCGAGATAGAGCACGTTGAAGATGCCATCCTTCGTGGTCTCGGCCTGGGTGCCCTGCTCGGCCATCATATCCACGATGCCGACCGGCCCGGCCATGTCGTTGACGCTGACATGGCCGCGCACCAGCTCGCTGAGCCCGAACCACACCGTGCGGACAAAATAGAGCGTCGTGTTCCAGCTGTACCGGAGGGTGTTGGCGAAATTTCCCTCGTCCACCGCCTCGAACAGGAAGCCGAAGTAGCGGCCCTCGTGGCCCTCATACTCCTGAGGTACCATCGCGAAGTCCTTGAGCGTAACCGTTTTGCCGTCGCGCTTGAGTACCAGGTCGTAGACACCGGTGTCCTGCCCCTCGAGCAGGAACTGGCTGACCTCATGGTAGAGCAGGATCTGCTTGCCGTTGATTTTTACAAAGCGGTCGCCGGCCTGGAGGCCCTCCGTACTCTCATAGGGGCAGCCCTCCATAAAGCCGGTGACGACCGGGGCGCGAAAGCCCGCGCTGCCGGCATAGAGCAGCAGCACGATCACAAAGCCGAGCACGAAGTTATTGAATGCCCCGGCCACTAAGATCAGAAAGCGCTTCCACGCCGCCTGGTTGGTGAAGGCGCGCGGATCGTCCGATTCGCCGTCCTCGCCGGTCATGGCGCAGTAGCCGCCGAAAGGGATGATACGCAGGGAATAGACGGTCTCGCCCTTCTGCCGGTGCCAGATGGCGGGGCCCATGCCGATCGAGAACTCCTCCACGCGCACATGGCAGAGCTTGGCAACGATGAAGTGGCCAAACTCGTGGATCGCGATGAGAACGCCGAAAATCAAAATGCCGAGAATAATATAGAATATGGTCATTGGCCGTAATGCTCCCTGACATAGCGCCGCGCCGCCTCGTCGGCCGCTAAAATGGTGTCGAGATCGGGCTCCTGCACGACGCCGACGGCTTCCACAGCCGCGCGCGCCGCGTCATAGATCCGGTTATAACCGAGCTTGTGCGCCAGAAACAGGTGCACCGCTACCTCGTTGGCCGCGCTCATGACGCAGGCCATCGTGCCGCCCGTGCGCGCCGCCTCCATGGCAAGGGCGAGACAGGGCGTCTTCTCAAGATCCGGCTCCTCAAAGCTCAGCGCGCCGAGCTTGAAAAAGTCCAGCCGCTCGAACATCGAGGGGCAGCGCTCGGGGTAGGTCATCGCCAGCTGGATCGGCAGCCCCATGTCGGGTACGCCGAGCTGCGCGATCACCGTCCCGTCGCAGAGCTCCACCATCGAGTGGATCACGCTCTGCGGGTGGACGACGACCTGGATATCGTCGGGCGTGACGCCGAAGAGATGCATGGCCTCGATAAACTCGAGCCCCTTGTTCATCATCGTCGCGCTGTCGACCGAGATCTTCGCGCCCATGTGCCAGTTGGGGTGCCGCACGGCCTGCTCGGGCGTGATGTCCTCTAATTCAGCGCGCGCCCTGCCGCGGAAGGGGCCGCCGGAGCCGGTCAGCAAAATGCGGCGCAGCTCGCCGGTCCCGCGGCCCATCAGGCACTGGAAAATGGCCGAGTGCTCGGAGTCAACGGGGACGATCTCGGCGCCCTTTTCCTTTGCACGGGCCATGACGATGCTGCCGGCGCAGACCAGCGTCTCCTTATTGGCAAGGGCAATGCGCTTGCGCTCGTCGATCGCGGCGAGCGTCGGCTTCAGACCGACAGCGCCGGAGACCGCCGTGACCACGCAATCGGCCTCCGGGAGCGTTGCGGCCTCGATCAGGCCCTCGATGCCGGAGGCGACACGGATATCGGTGTCGGCGATTCTGACTTTAAAATCCTTCGC
>CACXDT010000266.1 GCA_902766405.1 Oscillospiraceae bacterium | reverse complement strand
CACGGGCCGTCCAGGGGGCCGGCCCCTACGGCAACTCCAGCATCTCGCCACTAAAAACGCCCCGCTTCCAGTTTTGAGACAGCCCCCGATCCTGCACGGTTGACAGCGGGCCTCGGCTCGCCCCCGCCGCAAGGCGAGGGGAGAGGCAAGCTATCAAACCGGTACGCAGTAGGGGCGACCCTTGCGGTCGCCCGCGCGGCACAGGAGAAAAGGAAAGACAGCGGCCCCGGCGGGTCAAAGCGATCGACCCGCCGGGGCTGTTCTGTCCATGCTTCTGTTTATCACGCCTGTGCCGTCAGGCCCAGCTTATCCAGCCTTGCGCGGATCGCAGCACGGGTGCGCTTGAGCTCGACGGACATGTCCTTGATGTCAACGCCCGTCTGAACCGCCTGCCGCAGCCAGGCGTCCTCCTCCGGCTCCCAGGACTTGCCCTGGTTTTCATACAGGGGCGCCGTGTTAATGGCGATGATGGCGTCCAGGTTGTCCAAAATAAACTGCTGGGCTTGCCGATCATAGACCACAGCGATATATTCGCCGTTTAACCCGGTGCGCTGCTGCGTGGCTATGCCGAGCTGCCGGCCCGCCTGCGTCGGGCGTTTGTTTTTTCTGCCGCCGGGACTCTCCTCGTCAAACAGCAAGCCGGACTGCAGCAGGAACTTCGTGATGCTGGTGGTTTTCAGCTTCTGCATGGTGTTCAGATCCACGAGCTCGTTAAGCCGCTGCGCGATCTGGCTGGTACTGAGCGGCCATTCGCCAAAGGAGTAGCGTCCGCGCTCCTCAAAGGGCAGGGCAAAGGGCGCAAGTTCTCCTTTCTTCGCGGGAGCGCCGATCACGCCGCCGTTTTCGATCACCTGCCGCAGCACGTCTGACACGTAAAACAGGCAGCGAGAGATACGGACATTGTTAATCATGTCCGTCTCCGGTACTTCCCGGTCAGTCAGCGGGTCGATGCCCTTCGCCAGCTTGTCCAGATAATTCTTCGCGTGTTGCATGATTTCCAGCTCTGTCATATTCTGACGCTCCTGTTTCATTCTATACTCTGGCAGATCTGTATTCACGTAACGGTTCCGTCCCCTTGTCCTGTTATCTTCTGGCCCTTCTCGGTGCCGGTGTCTTACGGACGCTGCGGTACATGCGGAGATTGATGTAAGCGGCCGCGGCGCAGGCGAGGCTCATGACCGTATAGCAGATCAGATACATGCCGCCGAAGCGCTGCACGAGATACTCGAAGGCGCCGACGACGCCGATGCTGAGCCAGAACAGCACCCAGTGGATCACCGCGAATGGAACGCTGTTGCCCGCGCGGCGCGAGCGCACCGTATAGACGATCAGCACGCCGAGCAGCGAGAAGGCCGCGACGATCTGCCCGAGGGACACAAAGCCGTTGAGACGCAGAAAGCTGCCGTCGTAGCGCGTGCTGTCGGCCACGAGCTCGAGCGCGCTGTACCAGCTGAGGAACAACAGCGCCACATTGCCGTCGCGCGGCTGTTCGGCCTTCATCGGGGCGCGGCGGCGCTTGAAAAAGAAGCGCAGCAGCAGGACGCTCATCAGCAGCATCAGCAGAAACTGCCAGAAGAACGTGGCAAAGCGGTACTCGGTGCCCGAGGCCGTCGCCACCGGCGCGCCGATCGGCAGATGCTGCAAAAGGGGCGTTGTGATGACGATCTTGGCCCGGTCGGCAGCCGTGAACAGGTTCGACAGCCGGATCAGCGCGATGCCGAGCGCCGCGCCGGGCGCCAGGCAGTCATAGAGCCGTCCGGCGTTGCCGGTAAAGCCCAGCAGCCGCACGCAGAGCACGGCCAGTGCCGTCCCCAGCAGGACGCCGGGCATACAGAAGCCGCCGGTCGAATAGTCGGTGATCGCCGAGAGGAGCGAGGGGTACTGCTCGATGTGGCAATCCCAGTGCAGCAGACGTGCAAGCAGCACCGAGAACAGCATCGCCAGCGGCAGCAGGAGCAGCAGAGCCGTCCCCTGTCCGCCGTTTGCGGTGAACAGCGCCCAGGTCATGCAGAAGCACCCGGCGATCCCCAGACAGATCACAACCGCGTTCCAGTAGATACTGACGCCGCCTACGGTCAGGGCGATTTGGCTCATGGGTTCTCCCCCTCTCCCGGCCGAGCCGTGGCAAAATAGATGATATCGCTCATGGTTCGCTCGTTGTCCCAGTCCACGCGGTTGACGGTCGTGCCCTGCATGGCCATCGTGGCCGTCTGGCCGCCGTCGAGGTTATAGGCGCTCTGCACACCCAGCGCGGCGAGATAGTCTGCGAGCTCGTTGGTCGTGGGGCGGCGGGCGTAATTGCCCTCCTGTCCGGCTGTCACCAGCAGGTAGTGCAGATGATCCTTCTGCGCAATGGCGGCGCGGGAGTACTGGTTGGCGATCTCGCCCACAGGGTAGCTGAAGGTCGGCACTGCCTGGCCGTTTTCGACCAGGATCGGCCCGAAGGCCACGGCGAAGACCACGTCGTTGCGCTCGATGAAGGCCTGGGCCTCGCCCTCACCCGTCAGCTCACCGCGGTGAGAAAAGAGCATGTCGCCTCCGGCCGTGAAAAAGGCCGTGTCAACCAGAGCCGGGTTGTTGCGGTAGAGCTGCCGCTGGTAGACCGTGATGCCGAGCTGGCGGTAGTCGTAAAAATCGCCGTTGATGGCAATGACCGCGTTGACGGCGTTGGCCATGTCGGTGGCCTTCATGCGCACGCCCGAGCCGTAGCTGTTCCCGGCCAGCGCGCGGCGCAGCTGCGAGCCGTCGGCCATTTTGACCTCGGCAAAGGTCAGCACCGAGTTGTCGCGCAGCTCCTTCCAGGTGATAACCAGCAGGGTCTCGTCGCAATAGTAGCGCATCTTCGAGCCCTCAAAGCGGACGATGTCGCTGTTCCAGATCAGCTCCTGGCCGTCCAGCAGCTCGGCGGACTTGTCGATCAGGGATTGGATCACGGCGGGGTCGTCCGTCTCGCCAAAGGAGGCGCTGTTCGGCTTTGGGGCCACGAGGTCGTTCTCGGGGATCGTGTATACCTTGGGGATGTAGACCAGATCCGAAAGCGCGTCGCTGCCCGCGTTGGCCGTAAAGATGTTGACGCGCTCGGCCATGTCAAATCGGGTCTTCTGCGTACCCGTGCCGACGGCGGCCGTCGTCTTGACGGTGTCGGGGTGCAGATTCACCAGGCCCCACAGCATGCTTGCCGCGGCGAGGAGCGCAAGGACGAGGTGGAGCGTCGAACCGGCGCCAAGCGAAATCCGCATGGCCGTCTTTCTCTCGCCCTGGCGCTGCTCCGCCTGCGCAGCGCGGCGCGGTGCCGTATCCATGCGCCGAGAGCTTTGCTCGGTTCCTTTTGTCGTTGTTTCGTCGCGCCGTGCGGGCTGCGAAGGCGCTGTCTGCCGGGGCGAGGGCTCCGGCGCCGCCTTGGCCTCGCTCGCAGACACAGGGCGGGCCTCCGGCCGCGGCGCCTCGGGCCGCAGAGCCGTCGGCGAGGGCTCGCGTGTCGAATTGGCCGAGAATTCCCGCAGGATCTCGTCCAACTTCTGATCCAGCTCATGTTCAGTCATGCCGTTTCACCACCCTCGCCGTAGGCGCCGCCGCTCAGCGCGGCCAGCAGTTTCTGATCGACAACGATCCTCCACGCGCCGTTTTCATAGCGCAGCTCGAGCTCCAGGCCGCTCGTGGCCGTGTAGCGCTCGCCGGTGTTCAGCAGGCTTTCGATCGCCGCTGAGTAGGCCGCGCCGGTGACCGTGGACAGATAGTCGCCGTTTTCGTCGACAAGCTCGCTTTCGCGCTTGCCCTGGGTCTCGTTCTCCATAGCGCGGTTGACCGCGCCCTTCAGATCGGCGCTCAGCGCTTTCAGATCGAGGCTCCTGAGCAGGATCTGCTGGTGGGCCGTCAGTCCCTCGCGCGTGCAGCTGCCATACAGGCTGTAGGAATAGCTGCCGCGCAGAGCGTCGTACAACAGCTGCGCCTGGACGGTGTTCGCCGTGTTTTCCAGCCCCAGCGAGCTGTAATTGTCGAGATAGCTGTACGCCTCGCGGTAATCCTGGCGGCTCAGGGCGTCGAAGAAATTGATGACCGTCTCCTGCGGGTTCTCCTTGGGCGCGGCCGCCATAGATTTCAGGCTGGGCGCGTTGACGGCCAGCAGCAGAGCGGCCGCCGTGAGCACCGCCGCCGCCGTGGCCCAGCCGCGCTTCCATCTGACGCGCAGGCGCATAAGCAACAGGCATAACAGCACAGCCGCCGCAAGCACCGCGCCGCTCAGCAGCAGCGTCATGGAGCCTGCGTCTCCGGTCTTTTTGTTCGCCATTGCCGTGCTCGGCGCGGCGGGTGCGGGCTCGGTGCCGGACAGGCCCGTCGCCGGGGCGTCCGTGGCCGCCGGCTCCACACGGTCGCCGTTTAAGGCGGCAATGGCCGCGGCCTCCTGCTCGGCAGCCGCCTGTATGTAGCGCTGGGCCGTGTGGTACTCGGTATAATCGATCATCAACGTGCAGAAGTCGGCCATAAAGGCGTAGGGATTATGGATGCCGGCCGTGTTCAGCACGATCAGGATCGGATCCTCGGTATAGACGATCGCGCAGTCGTCCATGTACAGCATACTCTGGTTTTCGCTCGGGATAAACCAGCCGTACTTGTGCGCGACCTCGACGCTTTGGGCATTTCGGAGAAAATAGTTTGAGCGCTCGGCCTTCAGCATATTTTCGATGATGCCGGGGTATTTATCCTGATGGAAGTAGAGCTCCTTCAGGCAGAAAATCATCTGCTCGGCCGTAAACTGAGCGCGGCCGTCGAAATACGGATCCGGCGCCGTGGCAATATCGACGCCCATATACTTGGCGATGCCCTCGCGAAACTCGCGGTAGCCGCCCATGGCCTTCCACATGCTGGCGGCCATATCGTTGTTGGAGTTGACGATGGTCCACTCCTGGGCACGCCGGTAGTCAATGCCGCCGACCGTGTCGGTCCACTGCATCTCGCCGCTCGCAATCTTTTCGGCATAGTACATGTTCAGCGGCACCTTGTACATGCTGCCCGAGACCATATACACATCGCCACGGAAGTAGTGCTCCTCGCCGGTCACGGTGTTGTAATAGCCGGCCGTGATGCCCTCGTCAAAGGTGCCGTATTCATCCATCAGACCGCGGAGGACCTCCTCCCAGGTCTTGCCGGCAAAGCGCACGTCGTCGGCAGACGCGGTCTCGGCTGCGCTCTCGGCCAGAGCTGCCGGGGCCACGGACAGCGCCAGAGCGAGGCACAGGATCAGGCACAGCCATTTTTGAAAAACTCTCATTTTGTTCACCTGCTGCGGAATACTTGTCACGCCGGACACAACAATACAGGATATAGCAAACGAAAATATGGCTTTCGTTTACTATCATGATTGGATGCCGTTTTTCTCGCCCCTGACAGGGCAACCGAAAAACATGGCCATATCGTAAACGCAATTTTCAATTCCGTTTACGATATATTGTACCATCAATCCCGCGTTTTTCAAGTAAAAATCCTTTTTCTTCCGGAATTCTGCCGAAAATATGTTTTACAGATGCGCAACCCCCTTTTCAAAGCGAGCTCGCGTGGTGTATAATACAGGTATCATACTGGCATATATCTCATCCTATCAATATTGGAGGTCGATTCCCATGATTATGGATTGCACCCAATACGTCGGCAAATGCTCCTGCGGCCGCACGCACGAGCTGGAGACGAAGAAGGTCGTCGTCGAGTACGGCGCACTGAACAACTTTGAACAGTACATGGCGGACGTCGGTCTGAAAGACAAGCGCCGCGCCGTGGTGTACGACAGCTTTGTCTACCATCTGATCGGCGAGAGGCACCTCAAGGCCGACCAGGAGATCGTGCTGGAGAGCAAGGGCCTGCGCGCCGAGGACGTGCTGATCGAGGACATGATGACCAAGCTCGACCGCCCCGAGGTCATTGTGGCCTTCGGCGCCGGTACGATCATGGACTTTGGCCGCTATCCCGCCTATAAGCTCGGCATCCCCTTTGTCGCCGTACCGACCCTCGCCTCCTCCGACGGCTTTACGGCCAGCATCTGCTCGGCGATCATCAACGGCCAGAAAAAGTCCACGCGCATGTGCGCCCCGGCGCTGGTCGTGGCCGATTTAGACATCATCCAGGGCGCGCCGATGCGCCTGGTGTCCAGCGGCATCAACGATATTCTCGCCAAATACATCTCCCTGGCCGACTGGAAGATCGCCGCGATGGTCGCCGGCGAGGATTACTGCCCGATGGTCGCGGGCCTGGCCGACGAGGCGCTGCAGATCATGCGCGCGGCCGCCGACAAAATGGCCGCCACCGGCGAGGTCGACCATGAGGCCATGACCATGGCCCAGATGAAGTCCGGCCTGACGATGCAGCTCTGGGACAACTCCCGCGCCGCCTCTGGTGCCGAGCACCTGATGGCCCACTTAGTCGAGATGCACCCTCCGCGCTTCGAGAGCGCCGAGGGCATCCACGGCGAGTGCGTCGGTGTCGGCACCTACGCCGCGATCCGCGAGTACAAGCGCATCGGCAAGCTGACGCCGCGCGCGAAGGCCTTCGAGCCGCTGACCTCTGGCTGGGTCATGGAGAAATTCGGCGAGCGGCTGTACGACGGCATCATGAAGGAGAACGAGCACGACGTGCTCGGCACCTTCGATCCGCAGAACATTGTGGACCACTGGGACGAGATCCGCGCGATCATCGACGAGATCCCCTCGAGCGAGGAGATGGCAGCGCTCTACGAGGCCTGCGGCTGCAAATACCTGCCGGAGCACGTGGGCATCGACCCGGCGCTCTCGGACGAGATGCTGCCGATCTCCGCCGCGATCCGCAACCGCCTGACGCTGGTGCGCATGGAGCGCGTTCTTGAATTTTAACAGTTCCGTCCCTGACGGGACCGAACTGTCAGACGAGAGGCGTTCCCCCTCTGAACTTCCCCAACAGGAGAAGTAACGAATAGCAATGATTTATTCGCAAAAGGACGTGTTTTTATGAAATTTTCATCCAAAATGGAGCGCTGCGGCCTGTCCCCGATGCGTAAATTCAACCCCTATGCCGACGAGACAAAGGCGCGCGGCATCAAGATCTACCATCTCAACATCGGGCAGCCGGACATCATCACGCCCGACGCCTATTTCAAGGCTCTGCGGGAGTTCTCCGAGCCTGTGCTGGCCTACTGCCCCTCCACCGGCGTGCCGGAGCTGCTGGACGGCGTGCGGCACTACTACCACAATATCGGTGTGGAGCTCACCCGCGGCGACATTCTGCCGACAAACGGCGGCAGCGAAGCTCTGCAGATGACCATGGCCGCCCTGCTCGACGACGGCGACGAGATCGTCATCCCCGAACCCTTCTACCCCAACTACCACACCTCGGTCACGCTGGCCGGGGCCACGATCCGCCCGCTGACGACCCGGCCCGAGGAGAATTACCACTATGCCGACCGCGCGCGCGTGGAGGAGTGCATCAACGAACACACCCGCGCCATGCTGATCACGAACCCCGGCAACCCCACCGGCACGGTGCTGACGCGCGAGGAGCTGGAGCTGATGCTGCAGATCGCCAAAGAGCACGATCTCTTCATCATCGTCGACGAGGTATACCGCGAGTTTATCTATGACGGGCAGCCGCTGACCTCGGCCCTGCAGTACCCCGAGTTTGAGCAGAACGTCATCATCATCGACTCGGTCTCGAAGCGCTTCTCGGCCTGCGGCGCGCGCGTCGGGCTGCTGATCAGCAAGAACAAGGCCTTTATGAGCCAGGCGCTCAAATGGTGCCAGTGCCGTCTGAGCGGCTCGACCGCCGACCAGATCGCCGCCGCCGCGCTCTACTCCCTCGATCCGAGCTATTTTGATGCCATTCGCGACGAGTACCGCCGCCGCCGCGACGCCATGGTGCGCAAGCTGCGCGCTATCCCCGGCGTGATCTTCGCTGAGCCGCAGGGCGCCTTCTACCTCATGGCCGCCCTGCCGGTCGACGACGCTGACCGCTTCCAGATGTGGCTGCTGCAGCACTTTGACTTAAACGGCGAGACCGTGATGTTCTCCTGCGGCGAGCCCTTCTACGCCACCCCGGGCATGGGCAAAAACGAGGTGCGCATGGCCTACGTGCTCTGCCAGGAGGACTTGGAGCGCGCCATGGACATCCTCGCCAGGGCGCTGGTCGAGTACAACAAACAGAAGTAACAGAAAGCTGCATCGAGCAGATCAATCGCGTGGGCGGCTGATAGCCGCCCACGCGGCACAATCTGATATAGCCATAAATATGTTGGGCGATTTCGTACAAATCCTGCGAAGTCGCCCAAGCTTTCATGTCCATGATTTCCCCGCTGAGCGGCCAATTTGCCGCCCCTTTGTATGGTTTATCTGTTTCGATTGTATCTGATCAAGCGCCAAAAAGCGAGAGCTTGCTCCGGCGCACATTACGCGGACGCGGCTTCCGCCAGCGGGAGCAGGACCGTCAGCGTAAAGATGCCGTTTTCCGCGGTGACCGTCATCGTGCCGTGGTAGCGCTCGGCGATGCCGCGTATGCTCCGCAGGCCGATGCCGTGGATCTCCGTGTCCCGCTTGCTGGTACGGGGCAGACCGTTTTGAAAGACAAGGTTTCCCTCCATATGGTTTTTGATCTGGATGAGGGCAAAGCTGAACAACACATCCTTGTAATTGATCCCCGGTGAATACGACAAAACAGCGTATTCACCGGGGATTTCATCATGGAATTGTGGTAGTTACGGGAAAAAATGGCATGCAAAAACGCCGCTCGAACGAACGGCGTTTCAGACTTTATGTGAACCCAAGAACAGAAAACGGGGAAACAATAGAGCAGCGGGGGAGCTCGAGGGGAAGATTCCCCCGGCGGGGGAAATGTCCGCGAAGCGGACAAAAGGGGGGCGGACCAAAGCCCGCCTCGTGTTCCAATCACCGCCAGCAAATGCCTGCCTTAGCAGGCCATTTGCCGAGCGCAGCGAGATTTTTCGTGAAGATACGATTTCACGAAAAATATGGCGGCTAACACAAAAAGACGAAGTCCATTTGGACTTCGTCTTTTTGTGTTGGCACTGACCTATCTTTCCAGTCCGTCACCAGACAAGTATTTTCGGCACAGGTGAGCTTAACTTCTGTGTTCGGAAT
>CACXDT010000265.1 GCA_902766405.1 Oscillospiraceae bacterium | reverse complement strand
GGCCGCATGGAGAGCGCGCTGGCGCCCGCAGGTGAAACACTGCAGAGGGATTGGCACCGTATGATCTCGCTGCTGCCGCTCGGCCAGCGCGCGAGCGGCACGCTCCGACCGATCCTTCAACAGCTTGTCAGTGATGGGCAGCAGAGCGGGGCTTCGATCCCGGCGCTGCTGGGCGCTGTCTCACAGCTGCGTGCCGCTGCGCCGCAGCTCAACGCCATGCTCGACGAGCTGGAGAGCGCACTGAGCTTTGAGACGCCGCAGCTTGCCGAAAAAACCGCGGAGGTGCGAGACTGGATCTCCCTGGGGCGCACAGCGCTCCTGACGCTCGAACAGTTGCCGGAGGGGCTGCTGACAGACCTTGCCCAGACCGTAAAAGCGTATCCGCTCTCTGATCTGAAATCAGATAACGGCTATAATCTGAAGCTGGCCGAGGCCTATCTGCGCGTCTATCAGAGCCATAAAAGCGAGATCACGGAGCTGCTCTCGCGCCTGGAGGCGATGGAGCTCAGCCCACTTCCTCTCGAGCAGCAGGGCGAGCTCCGCGCAAAGCTGGCCGAGCTCCGCGAGCTTCTGGACGGACTGGAGCGCTATCTGCCGCTCATCGATGTCCTGCTGGGAAAGCTTGACCATGCCAATTATCTGCTGGCGGCCCAGAACACGGCGGAGCTGCGCGCCTGCGGAGGCTTTCCCGGCAACCTGACGATGATCACGGTCCGCGACGGCTGGCTGGATCTCGGTTATGTCGGCAGGATCTACGATGTACTGCCCTTTGTCTATCCCGGGGAGATCCAGCCGCCGCTGATCATCAAGGAGCTCTTTGGCAGCTTTTGCCAGACTCAGATCCGTGACGCAAGCTTCAACCCGCACTTCCCTTTCGTCGCGAGCGCATGGGCCTATGCCTTTGAGAGCGACTATTACCCGGGCGAGCAAATTGACGGCATTATCTCCTGTACGCCAAAGCTGGTGCAGGAACTGGTCGCCTTGACCGGTGATATCCAGCTTATGAACGGCGATACCATCAACGGTGAAAACACGCTGCGCTATCTGATGCACGATGTCTACTTCCTGTACCATACGAATGCCCCTCGACCGGAGGGCAACGAGGATGCCATATTCGACCAGGTCTTCGACACGGTGTTGGAGCGCATGTTTGAGGATATCGATCTCGACAGGGCCTGCGGACTGCTGGACATTGTCGAGCGCTGCGCCGACGAGCGCGTCATCATGCTGTGGCTGGCCGACGAAGCCGGCGAGGCGGTCGTCCGGGAGACGGGGCTCTCCGGCGCGCTGAACTATGACCCGAACGAGCCCCAGATCGGCGTCTATTTCAGTGTGCAGGACTCAAACAAGGTCGGCTATTATGTCGATCTCCAGAGCTCGCTCGGCGAGGGAACGCCGAATGCCGACGGCTCGGTGACTTACCCGGTCACGGTCGTCTGCGGCAGCGTTATGACCGATGAGGATATCGAGCGGGCGAAGGGCAACGACTACAAGCTGATGGGCACCTACGACAATAACATCCTCTCCTCGCTCTATTTCACAGCGCCGATGTTTGGCAGCATCAGCGAGCCCGAGTATGAGGTCAGCTATGCCAGAGCGGGCCACATCTATGATTTCCCGGGCCTGTTGACGGGCCAGTACGAGGGGCTGACCTTCAAGTACCACCGCGCGTTCTTCCTCGAGCCCGGGCAGACGATCACCTTCCGCTTCACGGTGACCACGGCCCCCGGTGTCACGGCCGTTCCCAGCTTCAGCCAGACGCCGACCTGCACCGGCGAGCGCGGATAAAGGACAGGACATGGACACAGCGTTGCTCGAAAAACTCAGCCGGATCACGCATGAGGAACAAAAATATCTCGACGGCTGCGAAACTGTGGACAGGGAGCTCTATATGTCCGCGCCGGGATCGAAGATCAACGCGCGGCGGCTGCTGGCCGCGGGCAAGCTGATCACGCTGCGGCCCCACACGCGCTTTATCCACTTTCCGCCCCACAGCCACGACTATGTTGAGATGGTCTATATGTGCGCCGGCTCGACGGTACACACCATCAACGGTCAGCGCGTTGAACTGCGCGCGGGCGAGCTGCTGCTGCTCTCGCAGACGGCCGTGCACGAGATCGCGCGCGCAGGTGAGGGCGATATTGCTGTGAATTTCATCGTGCTGCCGCAGTTTTTCACCCATACGCTCTCGGCCATCGGCGAGGAGGAGACACCGCTTCGCCGCTTTCTGGTCGACTGCCTCTGCGGTGAGATCTCGGGCGTGGGCTTCCTGCACTTTCGCGTCTCCGAGGTGCGGCAGGTGCAGAATCTCGTCGAGAATCTGATCCTGACGCTGCTGGGCGAATCGAACGCCAAACGCAAGCTCAGCCAGATGACGATGTCGGTGCTGTTCATGGAGCTGCTCAACCATACCGAGATGCTGGACTACGCCGAGAACGACGACGCCATCGCCGTGCGTGTGCTGCGCTACATTGACCGGGAGTACGCTCGCGGCTCGCTCAGCGAGGCGGCGGCGGAGCTCCACTATGATGTGGCCTGGCTTTCGCGCCAGATCAAGCGCCAGACCGGCAAAACCTTCACCCAGCTGATGCAGGAGAAGCGACTGGCTCAGGCGGCCTTCCTGCTGAAGAACACCGACCGGCGGATCGACGATATCGCGATCGCCGTCGGGTATGAGAACAGCAGCTTCTTCCACCGGATTTTCAAGAGAGAGTACGGCATCTCGCCCAAGCACTACCGGGACGGCGAGGGGACCGCGCTTTAGCGCGGGCACACGCCGTGCTCCTGCAAGAAAGGACGCTTTTTTAATCATCAATAGACCTGCCCCTTTTGTGAGTTCTGTGTTAAACTGACAACAGTGACAAACACACAGATTTCACTTGGGGGCGATTTTTTGAGCAGAATTCATCTGGCTGTCGACATCGGCGCGTCCTCCGGACGGCACATTGCCGCTTGGCGCGACGCTGACGGACAGCTGCAAATGCGCGAGGTCTACCGCTTTACCAATCTGCCCGACACGGTGGACGGGCACCTGATCTGGGACTTGGAGCGGCTCTGCCGCGAGGTCCGCGCCGGACTGAAGGCCTGCCGCGAGGCGGGCTACACGCCCGACACGGTGGGTATCGACACCTGGGGCGTCGACTATGTGCTCTTAGACGGGGAAGACAAACCGATCCTGCCGCTCTACTGCTACCGCGATGGCCGCGGGGCCGAGGCGGCCGAGGAGATCCACAAGCTGCTGCCCTTTGGCGAGCTCTATGCCAGGACCGGCATCCAGTTCCAGCCCTTCAATTCGATCTATCAGCTCTACTGGGACAAGACCCACGGCCGTCTTGACCGGGCCGAGAGTTTCCTGCTGCTGCCGGAGTACCTGTGCTTCATGCTCTCGGGCGTCAAGGCGCACGAGTATACGAATTGCAGCACGATGGGCCTGCTCAACGCCGAGACAAAGACCTGGGATATGGACATCATCCGCACCCTGGGGCTGCCCGAACGCCTGTTCCGGGACGCTCCGCAGACGCCGCCGATCGTCCTCGGGGCCCTGCGCCGTGAGATCGCCGACGAGGTCGGCTTCAG
>CACXDT010000264.1 GCA_902766405.1 Oscillospiraceae bacterium | reverse complement strand
TACTTTGTGTATTGCAAGAAAAAGTGACGAAATCAGGGCGCGGTTTTTCCGGAAGATGCCGCAGGCGTATTGTGCGGTGTTGCCTTTATGAAACGACTTCCTCAAGGTCACTGAGCAGCAGTGTGACCTCGTTGTCGGCGATATTGGCAATGCCGTCGCTGATGCGGAGATAGCCAATGGCGTCACCGTCGAAGCGATATTTGACCGTGCCCCTGGCCAGCGCGCAGAGCATCGGCGCGTGATTCTTCAATATACCCAGCGAGCCGAAATCGGTCGGCAGGTTCACATAGCAGACCTGCCTCTCCCAGCTCTTGCCGTTCGAGCTGACAGCGCTCAGATGGATCGCGTCCGCCATCAATAGTCCCCTCTCCTGGCAATGACCTCGTCGATCGTGCCGCACATCAGGAAGGCCTGCTCCGGCAGATCGTCGACCTCGCCGCCAAGAATGGCCTGGAAGCCCTTGACCGTGTCCTCCAGCCTGACGTACTTGCCGGGGATGCCGGTGAAGTTTTCGGCCACATGGAAGGGCTGTGACAGGAAGCGCTGGATCCGCCGGGCGCGGTTGACCGTAGCGCGGTCCTCGGCGCTGAGCTCGTCCATGCCCAGTACGGCGATAATATCCTGGAGCTGGCGGTACTTCTCCAGCACAGACTGGACAGCGCGGGCCGTGTCGTAATGGCTTTTGCCTATGATCTGCGGATCGAGGATGCGGGACGTGGAATCCAGCGGGTCGACAGCCGGATAAATGCCAAGCTCGGAAATCGATCGTGAGAGCACCGTCGTCGCGTCGAGGTGGGCAAAAGCCGTGGCGGGGGCGGGGTCGGTCAGGTCGTCGGCCGGCACATAGATGGCCTGCACCGAGGTGACAGAGCCTCGCTTCGTTGAAGTAATGCGCTCCTGGAGTGCGCCCATCTCGGTGGCCAGTGTGGGCTGATAGCCGACGGCCGAGGGCATACGCCCGAGCAGCGCCGACACCTCGGAGCCCGCCTGGGTGAAGCGGAAGATGTTATCAATGAACAAAAGCACGTCCTGTCCGCTCTCGTCGCGGAAATTCTCGGCGATCGTCAGCGCCGACAGCGGCACGCGCAGACGGGCTCCGGGCGGCTCGTTCATCTGGCCAAAGACCAGAGCCGTCTTGTTGATGACGCCGCTCTCCTTCATCTCGTTCCAGAGATCGTTGCCCTCGCGGCTGCGCTCGCCGACACCGGCAAACACCGAATAGCCGCCGTGCTCATAGGCGATGTTGCGGATCAGCTCCTCGATCAGCACCGTCTTGCCGACGCCGGCGCCGCCGAACAGGCCGATCTTGCCGCCGCGCGCATAGGGCGCCAGCAGGTCGACGACCTTGATGCCGGTCTCAAGCAGCTCGGTGGCCGGCAGAATATCGGTGAAGGGGGGCGGGTCGCGGTGGATCGGCAGGGTGTGCTCAGCCTCGACAGGCGCGCCGCCGTCGATGGTCTCGCCGACGACGTTGAACATACGGCCCAGGGTCTTCTCCCCCACGGGCATACGGATATTGTCGCCGGTGTCGAAGGCCTCCATGCCGCGGGATACGCCATCGGTGGAGGACAGCGCGATTGCGCGGGCCATACCCTCGCCGATCTGCTGCACGACCTCCAGCACCACGCGGCGGTCAGGCAGTTCGAGATAGACAGCGTTATACAGTTCAGGAAGATCCCCTTTGGGGAAGTAGATGTCTACGACCGGGCCGATGACCCGGCGGACGATGCCTTTTTCCATGGATGCCTCCTGTGCTTATCTTACTTTTTTTCCAAAGCGTTGGCGCCGCCGACGATTTCGCTGATCTCGGTGGTGATGGCGGATTGCCGCGCGTGGTTGAGCTCAAGCGAGAGCTTGGTGATCAGCTCCTCGGTGTTGTCGGTGGCGGCCGACATCGCGGTCATCCTCGCGGCGTGCTCGCCGGTCTGGGCTTCGAGCAGGCCGGCGTAGACGGCGTTGTGCAGCACCAGATCGCTGAGCTTTTGCAGCAGCGTCTCGGCGTCCGGCTCAAATATCACATCCCGGGCCGGAGCCATATTCTCCTTCGGCTGCATCGGCAGCAGCTTGCGCATGGTCGGCTCCTGGGTCAGCACCGAAACGAAGCGCTGATAAACCAAAACGATCTCGTCACACGCGCCGTCGAGATAGCGCTGCAGCAGATAATCGGCAAGCTCCCGCCCCTGTTGGGGATTCGGGGTATCGCTGAATTCGTCAAAACAGCGGAGGATCTCCTGATTCAGCTCCGACAGATGTTCCCTCCCCCAGCGGCCGACGACAACGAGCTCCTTCCCGCGCGGATCGGCCTCCAGCACGCTTTTGGCGTATCGGAGCAGCAGCTGGTTATAGCCGCCGCAGAGACCGCGGCTGCCGACGATCAGCACATAGCAGACGCGTTTGACCTCGCGCTCAGCGAGCAGCGGGAGCTTCTTGGGATCCACCGCACCGCAGACGCGTTGGAGGATGTCGCGGCAGACCCTGTCATACTCGCGCAGGCTGTTCCAGGCCAGCTGAGAGCGCCTCAGCTTTGCGGCGGAGACCATGCGCATCGACAGCGTGATCTGACGGGTGTTCTCGATGCTTCGGATCCGCGTGCGGATCGCGCGCATATTATTGGCCATACAACACCCCTCTCTCCGATCCTTTTTTACGTTACGCTATGGAAGCTTCCTTGGAAGCCTTATACGCTTTGATGCACGCGCGCAGGGCGTCGAGCGTCTCTTCCTTCAGTTTTTTGCCGGACAGAATCTCTCCGGCCAGCGCCGGCATATGCCGACGCACCCAAGAGACAAGCTCCGTTTCAAAGTCTGCAATCTGATCGAGCGCCAGGTCATCCGCATAACCCTCGCTGACAGCAAAGATCGACACCACCTGGTCGGCGGCATCCATGGGCTTGTACTGGCCCTGCTTTAAAAGCTCAGTCATACGGTCGCCGCGGTGCAGTGTGTCCTTCGTGGCCTTGTCGAGATCCGAGCCGAACTGCGAAAAGGCCGAGAGCTCGCGGTACTGGGCCAGGTCCATACGCAGACGCCCGGCAACCTGCTTCATGGCGCCGAGCTGGGCCGCGCCGCCGACACGGGACACGGACAGTCCCACGTTGACAGCCGGACGGACACCGGCGTTGAAAAGCTCGGTCTCGAGGAAAATCTGACCGTCGGTGATGGATATGACGTTGGTCGGGATATAGGCCGAGATATCGCCGGCCTGGGTCTCTATGATCGGCAGCGCGGTCATGCTGCCGCCGCCCTTCTCGTCGCTGAGCCGGGCCGCGCGCTCCAACAGACGGGAGTGCAGATAGAAGACATCGCCCGGATAGGCCTCGCGCCCTGGCGGGCGGTGCAGCAGCAGCGAGATTTCGCGGTAGGCGACGGCCTGCTTGCTCAGATCGTCATAGATCACCAGCACATCCTTGCCCTGATACATGAAATATTCGCCCATGGCCGCGCCGGCATAGGGCGCGATATACAGCATCGGGGCCGGCTCGGAGGCCGAGGCGGCCACGACGATCGAATAGTCCATGGCGCCGTGGGCGCGCAGCTTTTCCACCACCGAGGCGACGGTGGACTCCTTTTGCCCGATGGCGACATAGACGCAGAGCATATGCTTGCCCTTTTGATTGAGGATCGTATCCACCGCGATGGCGGTCTTTCCGGTCTGGCGGTCGCCGATGATCAGCTCGCGCTGGCCGCGGCCGATCGGGATCAGGGCGTCAATGGCCTTGATGCCGGTCTGCATCGGAACGGATACGCTCTTTCTGTCGATCACGCCGGGGGCCGGGCACTCGATGGGCCGGCTCTCCTCGGTGTCGATGATGCCCTTGCCGTCCAGTGGGCGGCCCAGCGCGTCGACAACGCGGCCGATCATGGCCTCACCCACCGGCACCTCGACGATGCGGCCGGTGCGGCGTACGGGATCGCCCTCCTGCACCTTGTCGTAGTTGCCGAGCAGGACGACGCCGACGCTGTCCTTCTCGAGATCCATGACCATGCCGCGCAGATCGCCGCGAAATTCAATGAGCTCGCCGGCCATCACGTCGGAGATCCCCGAGACGCGGCAGATGCCGTCAGACAGGCTTGTGACAACGCCGGTCTGATAGATGTCGGTCTCCGCCGAAGCCGAGGCGGCCGCGGCCTTCAGGCCGTCGACCATATCCCCCTCGATCGGGTCGTTGTGCTTCAACCGTTTCTCCAGGCTCGAGAGCATATGCGAGATGCTGCCGTCATAGACGGTATCCCCCACCTGAACGCGCATACCGCCGATCAGGCTGGGGTCAGCGACCGTGCTGAGCTCGACCTTGCACCCGCCGAAGCGCTCGGAGACCAGTGCCCTGACCTGTTCAACAATGCGCGGATCCGGTTCGTTCTCGGCCGTGACCGTCACGGCAATTCTCCCGCGCTCGAGCACATTGGCCCTGTCGGCCACGGTGGGCGCCACGGTCTCGGCAAAGCGCTGTTCAAAGCGCTCGGTCAGCGCCCGGCGCTGCTGTTGATAGTCGTCGGCGCGCAGCAGCTCGCCCGCCGCGGCGGTGATCGTCTCAGCGGACTCGTCGGTGATCGTACGGCGCACCTCGTGCAGCACCTGGTCGCCGTTGCGCCGTGCCTGGTCGATGATCGGCCGCGTGACAGCGGCGTCCTCTTCGCCGCGTTTTTCACTCTCCGCGCGGGCGGACGCTGTTGCCTCAGCGCGGATCTGTTCCTCTTGCTGCCGGATCTGCTCGTCCGCGTGGCCAAGCGTGCCGCGTAGGATCGCGGCATTCTTTTTTGCCTCCTCCGAGCGGTTCAGGTCGTTTATGATCCGCTCGGTGCGGCCGTTGAGCATCTTGCCGACAATCTTTCTGCCAAGCAGGTAAAGTACGCCAGCCAGGATGAGAAAATTGATGATGCCGCTGATAAGTGACCATCCGTGCATGTTCGGACTTCACCTCATTTCTTTTGAATAGCCAGATTCCCCGTCTCCAGCAGGTGCTCTGCCAGGCACCGGGCGAGTACGTCGCTCTGGGCGCAGAGCTCCTCCCTCGTCTGCTGCCGAAGCGCCTCGGCCTGCTCCTTCGACTGTTGCTCGAGCGCGGCGGCGCGGCGGTGCGCCTCGGCGATCGCGTCGCTGCGGCGCTGCCCGTCCGCGGTCTTCTGTTCGTTCAGCAGCTGCCGGGCGGCCTGCAGGCTCTCCTGACGGGCGGCCTCAATGCCGCGCTTTTCCTCGTCGATCAGCGCCTGAGCGGCGGCCTCTTCGTCAAGCCCCGCCTTTACGGCGGCGTCGCGCGCGTCCATAAAGGTCACCAGCGGGTCAAACAGAAAGCGCTTGAGCACAAAATACAGGGCCAGAAAGGATAGGATCGTCCATATGACTTCGGATGGATTGATCGTGAGCATGCCCCTCACCCCCGGCTGATCAGATCTTGCCGACCAGCATGAAGGCGATCAGCAATCCGTAGATCGTCAGCGCCTCCATCAGCGAGAGCGACAGGATCAGGGACGTACGGATGTCGCCCGCGGCCTCGGGCTGACGGGCGATGGCATCGACAGCCTTTCCGGCGGTGAGGCCCTGCATGACAGCGGTGACAGAGGCAGTCAGCGCGAGGACGATAGCGGCGGCAAGGGCGTAAACAGCACTGGTTTCCATTTTTTCTTTTCCTCCTGAATGTGTTAAAATGTATCATTCTTCTCCAACCGCTTCCGACACATAGATCGAAAGCAGCATAGTGAATACCATGGCCTGGATAAAGCAGAAGATCAGGCTCAGCGCGTTCATGATCAGCGGCGCGCCGATCGGCAGGATTTCGTAGAGCTGCTCGGTCACCATCTCTTCGCCGTACATATTGCCGTAGAGACGCAGCGCCAGCGACACGGGGCGGATGACCTGCTCAAGGAGATTCAGCGGCAGCATGACGGCGATGGGCATGATGAAGGTCTTCAGATACGCGCCGAAGCCGCGCTCACGGATGCCGACGGTGTGCGTTGTAAAGAAAGCAATGATGCCAAGGGCCGCCGTGACCGACAGGCAGGCCGTCGGTGTGGCCAGACCGGCCATATGGCCAAAGCCCGGCAGCAGCCCCGTGTAGTTCGACACGATGATGAACACAAAAAAGGTCGCAAAGATCGGCAGATAGCGCCTGGCTACCTTCGCGCCGAGGTTTCCGGCAAAATACTTCTGCAGGCTCTCGACCGCGAGCTCCGCCACATTCTGCAGCGGCCCGGGGACGGTTTTCAGTTTTCTTGTAGCCAGATAGGAAAACAGCCCCAGCACGACGATCACGCCCCACATGGTCGTCACCGTACTTGTCACCTGTAAAGGGCCGATCGAAAATAACACGTTTGACCCCTCCATCGGATCACCTCCAAGATTGGAATGGCTGCTATTGCGATTGTTATTACCAGGATTATACTCTGTTCTTTTCGGTTTGTAAACGGATTTTCGTCAGAACCTGCGCAGATTTCAGTCAAAAGACGAAAAACAGGCGCTGTCCACCGGAGCAATGTCATTAAGTTAAAAGAAATGAAAAGAAATCGGACATCCATGGCTTCCCCTGGAGGGGAAGCTGTCAGCCGCCGATCCCCCG
>CACXDT010000263.1 GCA_902766405.1 Oscillospiraceae bacterium | reverse complement strand
CCCCAAGGGCGGGCGCGTGGCCAGCATCGTCGACGAGCTCGGCGGCGAGAAGATCGACATCGTCAAGTACAGCGAAAACCCCGAGGAGTACATCGCCGCAAGCCTGGCCCCGTCGGAGGTCGTGTCGGTCACAATGCTCGAGGACGGCAAGAGCTGCCGTGTTGTCGTGCCAGACAATCAGCTGTCCCTGGCTATCGGCAAGGAGGGCCAGAACGCCCGCCTGGCTGCGAAGCTGACCGGCTTCAAGATCGATATCAAGCCCGCGAGCGAGGTCGCAGCGAATTAATACAAAGACGATCGCAATACGGTATTTGCAATTTCATGGAAAGGAGCGGCTCCATGCCTCAGCCTAAGAAAATCCCCATGCGGCAGTGCATCGGCTGCCGCACACAGAGACCGAAAAAAGAACTGATCCGGGTCGTCCGCTCTCCCGAGGGCGAGATCGGTCTGGATTTCAAGGGCAAGGCCAACGGCCGCGGCGCCTATCTGTGCCCGGATCCGGCCTGCCTCAAAAAGGCTGTCAAAGCCAAAGCGCTCAGCCGCGCGCTCGACTGTGAGATCCCGCAGCAGGTGTATGACGCGCTCGGCGAGCAGATGGAGAAGGGCGTATGAGGGAAAAAGCACTGAAGCTTCTGGGATTGATGCGCAGGGCCAACGCGATCCAGATCGGCGAGGATAAGACCGGCGCCGCCGTCAAAGCCGGCAAGGCCAAGCTCCTGCTGCTGGCTGCGGACGCCTCGGACAATGCCCGCCGCCGCTCGGAGCTGTTCATCACCGGCCGGAACGTACAGCTGGTGCCGCTGCCGTTTCGTAAGGCGGAACTGTCGCAGTACCTCGGCGTGAGCGGCTGTTCGATGGCCGCGGTCACCGACCTGGGCTTTGCCAACGCCTTTGCCAAGCTGCTGCTCGGCATCGAGCCGGAAACCTACGGCGAGATGGCGGAGCAGGTGGAGAGACGCTTTGACAAGGCCGAACGGCGCAAGAAGAGCAAGTAGAAGGAGGACGAATTATGATCGATAATAAGTACAGAGTGCATGAGGTGGCCAAGGACTTTGGCCTGCCAACCAAGGATATCAGTCAGATCCTTACCGACTATTCCGCGCCTCCGAAGAACCATATGCAGGTACTGGAGACGAATGAGCTGGATATCATCTTTGAGTATCTGACCCAGCACAATCAGGTGGCGAGCCTGGAGGAGGTCTTCAAGGTCGAGCCGAAGAAGACCGAGGTCAAGCCGGCCGCGCAGGCGCAGTCTGCGAAAAAAGACAGCGGTGTGCAGAAGCCGCAAGCAAAGGGCGGTCAGCCGCAGTCTCAGGGAAAGGGCCAGGCTGCCCAGAATGCGCAGCCGAGTCAGAGCGCGCAGCCGGCCGCAGCGAAGAGCGAGAAGAAGGATAAGCCGCGTCAGCCCCGTCAGGTGGCTGAAAAGCGCGTGGTCGATACCCGCGGCGGCTCTGTCAACATAGAGAAGTATAACGAGAAGTTCGAGGATCTGGCCGCCACAAAGGCCGACGCCTCCACGATGCGCAACGCCGGCAGCGGCGGCAAGCGCGAGAAGGTGGGCAACAAGAACCGCCAGCAGCGTCAGAGCGGGCCGCAGAGCAGCAAGCGCCGCCAGGAAGAGCGCGACAAGATGAACCGCCTGCGCAGCGAGGTCATCAAAAAGCAGCCCGTCAAGGTTGAGATCCCGGACGAGATCACGGTCGGTGAGCTGGCCTCGCGCATGAAGAAGACCGCGGCCGAGGTCGTCAAGCAGCTCTTCAAGCTGGGCACCTTCGCCTCCGTCTCCGATGTCATCGATTACGACACCGCCGCCCTTGTCGCCATGGAAATGGGCTGCAAGGTCGAGAAGGAGGTCATCGTCACCGTCGAGGAGCGCCTGATCGACGACCACGAGGACGCCCCCGAGGATCTCGTGCCCCGCGCACCCGTCGTCGTGGTCATGGGCCATGTCGACCACGGCAAGACCTCGCTGCTCGACTACATCCGCAAGTCCCATGTCGCCTCGGGCGAGGCCGGCGGCATCACCCAGGCCATCGGCGCCTATACCGTCGATGTCAAGGGCAACCCCGTCACCTTCCTGGATACCCCGGGCCACGAGGCCTTCACCTCCATGCGCGCCCGCGGTGCCATGGTCACGGATATCGCGATCCTGGTCGTCGCCGCCGATGACGGCATCATGCCCCAGACGGTCGAGAGCATCAACCACGCCAAGGCCGCCAATATCCCGGTGGTCGTGG
>CACXDT010000262.1 GCA_902766405.1 Oscillospiraceae bacterium | reverse complement strand
GGGCGGCATGCATCCGGTCATGGTGCCGGATATCCTGCCGCCGACCGACGAAATGCGCCGCCTGGCCGAGGTCATCCTCCCCTCGCTCTTCGAGGTCAGGGATTATTTAGGAGAAAGAAAATGAAAAAAGGACTTGCCGTTTTGTTTTCCCTGTTAGTCGTGGTCATGATTGGACTGCTGGTGGCAAGAGCACGGATTTCCGGTGAAAAGGACAGCAAAGAGGTTGACCCGACGGTTATGGAGATGTCGGAAGAAGCCGTCACCACTGTGGAAATACCGGACGACGGGAAAGACAGCGCGGAGCAGAAGAATGTCAACGCGGAAGCTGCGATAGACGGGCAGTACGAGGCAGCAGCCGCACTGTTTGCTGCCGGGGAGTACGAGCAGGCCGTGGACGCATTTACGGCGCTGGGAGGCTATAAGGACAGTACCGAGCGGATCGAGGCCTGTAAGGCTGCCCTGTTGGACAAGCAGTACAATAGCGCCGTTTCGCTTTACACGGACGGAAAGTATGAAGAGGCTATGGCCGCCTTTGCAGCCCTGGAGGGCTACAGAGACAGCGGAGAGCAGGTTGAAAACTGCAGGCTTGCCGCGCTGGATGCGCAGTACAACGCGGCGCTGGCCCTGTACGCGGACAGAAGCTTTGCCGAGGCGCGGGCTGCTTTTGAGGCGCTGGGCGAATATAAAGACGCTTTCATCCGCGCCCGTGCTCTTTCATCCATCCAGCAGACGATCGCCGCGGGATTTCTCCATACCATAGCTGTGCGGAATGACGGCAGCGTTGTGGCTGTGGGAAATAATCACAGACGCCAGATGGATGTCTCCGACTGGACAAGCATCATCTCTGTCGCTACCGGCTGGGAGCACAGCCTCGGCCTTCGGTCGGACGGCACGGTTGTGGCTGTGGGCGAAAACTTCTTCGGGGTATGCGATGTTTCCGATTGGACGGACATCGTTGCCATCTCCGCCGATCAGCACCAGACGGTCGGACTGCGGTCTGACGGGACTGTCATTGCCCATGGCCAGTATGTTGACGGTGAGCTTGAACAATACGGCTGGACGGATATCGTCGCTGTTTCTGCAAATTACTATCATACGGTTGGTCTTCGCTCGGACGGCACCGTCGTGGCCCTGGGAACGAACAACAGCGGCCAGTGCGAGGTCTCTGAATGGTCGGATATCGTCGCCGTCTCCGCGGGATACGGGTTTACGGTCGGTCTTCGCTCGGACGGCACCGTTGTAGCCGTGGGATCCAATCAATCCGGTCAGTGCAACGTTTCGGACTGGACGGATATCGTTGCTGTTTCTGCGGGCGAAGGGTTTACCGTTGGCCTTCGCTCAGACGGCACGGTCGTGGCCGTGGGCTCGAACGGCTCCGGCGAGCGCAACGTCTCCGATTGGACGGACATCGTTGCCATTTCTGCCGGAAATGCACACACAGTCGGCCTGCGTTCCGATGGCACGGTTGTAGCAACAGGAGCCAATGCCACAGATATGGCATATGACGGACGCTGCCAGGTTTCCGAATGGACGGACATCCTGCAGCCGGGCGGTCAGCGAGCGTTTTAAGGCTCAGGTACCTGTTCAGGTGTAACTGATGGGGCTTGAGTAAGCGCTGATTAATACGCCTTCGGCGCCTGGCGGCAAATCATTTGCCAGCTCTGCGTTATAAAAACTTGAAATACAAAAAGTATTCCTGCGTTTTTATGCCTTGATCTGACAAAGATTTGCTCGCCATTCGCTCTCGCCGTATTTAATCATCGCTTACTTGAGAGGTACAAAAAACGATTGCGAACGCGCGTTGAATCTGCTATACTGTCTCGCGTATGAACGCTTTAATTCAACAGATATTTGAAAACAAGGAAGTCGCCGCCCTCCCCTCCCTGCTGGAGAGCGGAGGACTTCCTGCGCTCGTTTCCGGGCTTTCGGCGGTGCACCGGGCCAATCTGGCCGCGGCGCTCTTTCAGGCGCTCGACCGCCCGGTCTTCGTCATCTCCCCGGATGACACCGCGGCTGAAAATTTTGCCAACGACCTGCGCGCCATGCTCGGCGAGGAGGTCGTGACACTTGGCATGCGCGACTATACCTTTTTCGCGGCCGTGGCCGTCTCCCGTCAGGCGGAGCAGAAGCGTCTCTCCGCGCTCCACCGCCTGCAAGAGGGCCGCGTACGGCTGGCCGCGGCGTCGGTCTCGGGCCTGATGCAGCGCACGATGCCGCCAGAAACGCTCAAAAAGGCCGCCTTTACGATCGACAGCAGCGGCAGCTATCCGCTCGAGGAGGTCGAGGCGGCGCTGCTGCGCTGTGGCTACCAGCGCACCGAGCAGGTCGAGGGCCCGGGCCAGTTTTCTCGCCGCGGCGGCATTCTGGACTTCTTCTCCCCGGCCGAGCATGAACCCGTGCGCGTGGAGTTCTGGGGCGACGAGATCGACTCGATGGGCCATTTCGATATCTCGAGCCAGCGGCGCACCGAGGCTATTGAGCGCTGCACGATCCTCCCGGCGGCCGAAACGCTGCCGAGTCTCGGCGAGGGCGGCGCGGCGGGCCTCGGCCGACTGGTCGAGGAATACGCCAACCGCTACGCGCGCCGCCGCACGAGCGAGAGCTCGCAGAAGCTTGCCGAGACAATGCGCGCCGACGCTGACAAGCTCATGAACGGCGGCACGCTCTCCGACGCCGACCGCTATCTGCCGGTGCTCTACCCGATGGCGAGCGGCGCCGACTATATCCCGGAGGACGCGATCGTCCTCTTCGACCAGCCCAACCGCTGCGCCGAGCGGGCCAGGGAGTATCAGAAGCAGCTCTCCGCCGACGTGCAGGAGATGAACCGCCGCGGCCTGGTCGCCATGTCGCCGGACAGCTTTCAGCTCTCGTTTGAAGATCTCATGCGCCGCCTTGAGGAGCTGCCGGTCTACATGGCCGACGCCTTCACTGTCGGGCGCAATCCCCTGCCGCCGAAGACGCTGTTGAGCGTGCAGGCGCGGCAGCTGCCCTCCTATGCGGGCTCGGCCAAGACCGCGGCCGACGACGTCGCGCTCTATCTCAAGCAGGACTACCGCGTGGCCGTCCTGGCCGCCGACGAGCGCCGCGCGAAGGTGCTGCAGGAGTTCTTCGGGAACAACGGCCTGAAGGCGCTGATCCGCGCAACGCCCGACAAGCTGCCGCGCGAGGGCGAGTGCTGCATCTATATCGGCTCGATCTCCGCGGGCATCGACTATCCGGGCATCCGTCTCGCCATATTGACCGACGCGCAGCTGATCCGCCGCCGCGGCAAAAAGGAGCACCGCCGGGCGCTGCCCAAGGGGCAGACGCGGGTCGAATCCTGTGCCGATCTGTCGGTCGGCGACATCGTCGTGCACGAAAACCACGGCATCGGCCGCTTCGCCGGGATCGTCAAGATGAATATTGACGGGCTCGAGAAGGACTACATCAAAATCAACTACGCCGGTACCGACAGTCTCTATGTCCCGGCCACCCAGCTCGACATGGTGTCGAAGTACACCGGGGCCGGCGAGGAGCAGGCCGTAAAGCTCTCGAAGCTCGGCGGCACCGAGTGGGCCAGAACCCGCTCGCGCGCCAAGAGCGCGGCCAAGGACATGGCGAAAAAGCTGATCGCCCTCTATGCCGAGCGCCAGCGTCTGCCGGGCCATGCCTTTTCGCCCGACAGCGAGTGGCAAAACGAATTTGAAGAGAATTTCGGCTATACTGAGACCGACGATCAGCTCAAATGCGCCTACGAGATCAAGCGCGACATGGAGAGTTCGGTTCCGATGGACAGGCTGCTGTGCGGCGACGTGGGCTTTGGCAAGACGGAGGTCGCGCTGCGCGCTGTGATGAAGTGCGTGCTCGACGGCAAACAGGCCGCGATCCTCGTGCCGACGACCGTGCTGGCCCAGCAGCACTACCAGACTGCCCTGCAGCGCTTTTTCGGCTTCCCGGTGAATATCGCGGTGCTCAGCCGCTTCCGCACCGGCGGCCAGGTCTCAAAGACGCTCGCGGAGCTCGCCTCCGGCAAAATCGACCTTGTGATCGGTACCCACCGGCTGCTCAGTAAGGATGTAAAGTTCAAGGAT
>CACXDT010000261.1 GCA_902766405.1 Oscillospiraceae bacterium | reverse complement strand
GGGCTGTCGAGGACGCCAGCCCCTACGGTCGTATTGGGCTTAGTGCCGTTTATACCAACTGCCGCCTATTTTGAGACAGCCCCATTTGTCGTTTCCGGTCGAGAAAAAACGGACGAAAGCGAGGGGGCTTTTGTTGACAGATACTGCTTGAGGTGGTAAAATTCAATCTGCGTATTTTTTACCGATTGTTACTGAATTTTCATCATCGGAGGAAACCATGAAGGTTAAGCAGGTATTGGCAGCCCTGCTGGCGGCCGTGATGTTTATCGCGCTTGCGATCCCGGCGCCGGCGGCTATGGCGGCCGGAGGAAACACGACGGTCTATGACGGTGTGGACTACGCGCTTGTCTATGATTACAGTTATTACACCCGTGTCCGTCCCGAGCTGATCAACGCGTTTGGCGAAAACGGAGACGCGGTGCTGCGTTATTTTGTGGAGTACGGCATGGACAGGGGCGACCAGGCGATTTCGTCCTTTAATGTGAACGCCTATCGCAATCGCTATTCTGATCTGCGCGAGCTGTACGGCGACGAGCTTCGCCGCTATTATCTGCATTATATCTTCTCCGGTTCCGCCGAGGATCGGATCGGACTCGGTGCGGAAACGCTGCTGGATATCCGTACGGTGCTCGACGGTATCGACTACGCGCCGGTGTATAACTACAACTATTATACCGGCGTGTATCCCGAGCTTGTCACGCTGTATGGGGCGGACGACGTGGCCATCCTGCGTCATTTTGTCAATTATGGCATGAAGCTTGGACAGCAGGCCTGTGAGAATTTCAATGTGAGGGCCTATCGCGCCCAGAACCGCGATCTGCGCGCGCAGTATCGCAGCGATCTGAAGAGCTATTATCTGCATTATATCTATGTCGGACAGGCGGCCGGCCTTCCGGCGACCGGGAGCGAGGAGATCACCGAGCCTGTCACAGTGTACAAGGGTACGGATTTCTCGCCGGTGTATGACTACTATTATTACATACAGCAGTACCCCGAGCTCGTCGAGCGCTATGGCAGCGACGATGTTGCCGTGCTGGAGTACTTTGTTACGAACGGTATGACTAAGGATGAGACCGCCAGAGAGGAATACAGCCAGGACATTTATCTCGAGCTGCGCGAGCAGTTCCACAAGGGCTACAATAAGGCTTCGGCTGTTCTGGACGAAATCGGGTGGGATCTCGAGGCGGCTTTCCGCTGGTCGGCCGGACTGACCTACGACCGCCACGACAAGAGCATGCCGCGCCGCCCTGACGATGGAACGGTGGCCTTTGCCGAATTCGGCTTTGACAACGGCAAAGGCAACTGCTACGTGATGGCTGCCACCTTTGCCGAGATGGCGCGTCTGCTCGGCTATGATGCCCGTCAGATCAGCGGACTTGTACCGCTCGGCGATCTGTCCGGCAACTTCGACTACGGCCCGCACTCCTGGGTCGAGATCGACATGGACGGCACGACCTACGTCTTTGACCCCGACTTCACAAACGAGACCGGAACCAACGGCTTTATGATCACATACGGCCAGAGCGGCACCTGGAGGTACACCTTCAAGGAGGTCATGCACGACTGATGAAAAGACACAGCGTATTATCGCGTATGCTGCTCCTGCTGCTGACGGTGGTACTGAGCGGATGCAGCGTAAAAAACGGCCCGGGCATTTCCACCGGGGAGGAGACGCATCTTCGTCTGAGAAACGGCACCGGATGGGATATTGTTGCGCTCTCGCTGTGCGACACGGAGACCAACAGGGGATACAGAAAGAATCTGCTGGTACAGGACTATGTGCTGCGCAACGGGGCGTGGATCGACATCGATTACCCGCACAGTGTTTCGCAGACATCCGACAGCGGAGATGCGGCCAAGGCCTCTGCCACAGCCGAAAGAGAGGAAAAGGCTCCCGCCTTGCAGCCGGAGTACCGTATGCTGATGGTGCTCGCTGACGGGCGCTATTTCGAGCTCTCCAAATTCCCCATAGACGACATGAGCGAGGGCACGCTGCTCCTGGAGGAGGGCGTGGGCTATCTGAGCTATCTGTCCCTTTCCTCCCGGCAGCAGGTCTCGACAAAAGGAGCCGAGCACGCCACGGTTTCGATGTTTGGCAAGGCAGAGGTCGATCTCTCAGCGGTCTTGTCGACCGCCGCGTCCCGGCTCAGCACGGCGCAGGCCATTGATCCCGACGTGACGCCGACGCCCAGACCCACGATGCGTCCCGTCGGCGATTCGGGGGATGAAGACGAGGAAGGCTACGATCCCAACGAGGGCTGCCTTGTTGGCGGTCTGTTCTACTGATATCTGGAGGATGGACGATGCAACAGGAACGTTTCGCCTATTTGTCATGGCTGCGTGTGCTCGCCTGCCTTGGCATTGTCGTGCTGCACAGCTTTTACGGCAGTATTGGCAGCTACGGCGAAGGCTCGGTGCCGATGCTGCTGGGCATGACGGTGCGCAGCTGCCTGATGTGGGCTGTGCCGGTGTTTGTTATGGTCTCAGGAGCTCTGCTGCTGGATCCAGAGCGCGAGATCACGATCGGCAAGGTGTTTAAAAAGTATATCGCGCGGATGCTGCTTGCCCTGCTGCTTTTCTCCGTTCTGTTCTACCTGTTCGACCGGTTTCTGGTCGGCAGCACGGTGTCTCCGCTCGAGGCGCTGCTGAGGGTCTATACCGGCGGAGGCTGGTCGCATCTGTGGTACCTGTATCTGATGATCGGTCTGTATCTTCTGCTGCCGGTCTACCGGCTGATCTCGGCCCAGGCCGGGGAGAAGGAGCTGCGCTATCTGCTGGCGGTGTATACGGTGTTTCTCTGCGTGCTCCCGCTGCTCAATACGCTGAAATCGGTCAAAGCCGCGTTCTATATCTGCACCTATACGGTCTATCCGCTGTATTTCTTCCTCGGCTGGGCGCTCCACAGCGGCAGACTTCGGATTCACCCCGCAGCGGCGGCAGTACTGTTTTTGCTCGGTACGGCGCTGCTCGCTGTCGGCGGTTGGGCTGCCTATCGCTATGACATCGCTCCCCTGCAGAAGCTGCTGAACAATTACGCGTTTCTGCCGGTACTGATGCAGGCGGTTGGCCTGTATGCTCTGGTGGGTGAGTTGAATCCCAGAGACGGACGGCTGCTCAACGGGCTGGACCGGCTGACTTTTGGCACCTATTTGCTGCATATGGCGGCTTTGAAGGCGATCCTGGTGGTGTTGCATTTTGATCCCTACCGGCACGGCGGCGTTCTGGCCGTTCTGGGGGTATGCATGGCCGTGTTTCTCTCGTCCATGCTTGTGACTTTGATTTTAAAGCTGATCCCTGGCCTGAAGAAGCTGCTGTAACATAACAGCACGTGGGATCCATACGCGGCGAGAGGAGTGGAGACAGCGATGAAAAGATGGTTAACTGCAGCAGTGGCTATTACTCTGCTGCTGGCGTTGACGGCGTGTGAAGCAAAATTGGAGCCTCTTCCTGAGCAATGGGATACCCTTGTGGGCACGCCGACCCCTGAGCCGACACCGGAACCCACGCCAGTGCCGACCCCTGTGCCGACACCGGAACCCACGCCGGTGCCGACCCCTGTGCCAACGCCGGAACCGACACCGGAGCCCACACCGGAGCCGACACCGCGTCCGACAGCTCGCCCGGCTCCGACGCTGCCCCCCGATTCCGCGATTATCAAGCAGCCGACCGACGAGGAGCTTCTGGTCAATGGGAAGGCCTCTTTTGTCGCTATGGCGTCCGGCTGCTCCGCAACGCACTGGCAGCTGTGTGAAAATGCCGAGCCCACCGAGGGCGAGCGGATCGTTCCGCTGGAGAACGCCATGGACGTGTTTCCCGGTGTTGTTGTCGAAAATATCTACGGTTTTACGATGGCGCTGCACCATGTGCCGCTCGAGCTCGACGGCTGGTATGTCCAGGCGGTCTTTACGTTGATGGACGGCAGTGTCGTCACAAGCGCGCGGGCGCGGATCATCCTGACCGACGCGCCGTAAGCGCATGATAAAAGCTGTAAGAAGCTGCGGTGAAATGATAGTACGGTTTTATGTGCACGGGCGGCTGTGAGCTGTCCGTGCACATAAAAGGGGCTGTCTCAAAACTGGATGCGCAACATATACAGTAGCGAAATGTCGGAGTTGCCGTAGGGGCCGGCCTC
>CACXDT010000260.1 GCA_902766405.1 Oscillospiraceae bacterium | reverse complement strand
TTAGCCGCCCGTGCACAAAAACGTAATAGACCATATGAGAAGTTGGGCAAATTCGCATCATTGTACGAAATTGCCCAACTTTTTTAATCATATCAAAGATTGTGCCGCGCGGGCGGCAAGATTGCCGCCCCTACGGCAAAACCGTGACATATTACACAGTCTCATTATTTTGCTTGATAACTCAGGCGAAGAAGGCTTCCAGTGCGGCGGCGACAGATGCTTCGATCCGTTCCGCTTCATCGCGGTTGGCGGCGCTGATGCTGATATAGGCCTTCATCTTCGGCTCGGTGCCCGAGGGGCGCACGACGACCGAGCAATTGTCCGAAAGCAGGAATTTCAGCACATCGGCCTTTGGCAGACCGTCCAGCCCCTCGCTGTAGTCGAGCGTTTTCCATACGCTCTTCGGCCCGATCGCCGTCAGGCCGGCGCGGAAGGCGCCCATGATACGCTGCATCTTCGCAAAGCCGGCCGAGCCCTCAAAGCTGTAGCTGTGCAGCGTGTTCAGGCAATAGCCGTACTGTACGTACAGCTCGTCAAGCTTTTCGATCAGGCTGACGCCGCGCGTCTTATAATACGCGAACATTTCGCAGATCATGAAGGCCGCGTCGACGGCGTCCTTATCGCGCACATAGGCGCCGGTCAGATAGCCGTAGCTCTCCTCAAAGCCGCAGATGTAGGCGTCCGCCCTCCCCTGCCGCTCGAGCAGGCCGATCTGCTCGCCGATGAACTTGAAGCCTGTCAGCACGTTGACGGTCTGGACACCGTAGTGCGCGGCAATGCGCTCGGCGAGATCCATCGTCACAATGGTCTTGACAAACACGGGGCGCTCGGGCATTTTCCCGTGCTTTGCGCGCTGCGCGCAGATAAAGTCCAGCAGCAGCAGTCCGACCTCGTTGCCGCTGAGCAGGCGATAGGCGCCGTCCGCGGTCCGGACGGCGATGCCGCAGCGATCGCAGTCCGGGTCGGTCGCGAGCAGCAGATCGGCCCCGACCTCCTCGGCCTTGCGGATGCCAAGCGCCATGGCCTCGCGGATTTCGGGGTTCGGGTAGGGGCAGGTCGGGAAGCGGCCGTCGGGCTGCTCCTGCTCGGGCACGACCGTGATATTCGTAAAGCCCGCCTCGCGCAGCGTGCGCGTCACCGGCTTCAGCCCCGTGCCGTTGAGCGGCGAATAGACGATTGAGACCCGGCGGTCGATCTCGTCACCGAAGAGCACTGACTGGGCCTTGACCTCCCCGACAAAGGCCGTGTAGACCTCCGGCGCGATATCGTCGATCAGCCCGCGCGCGAGACCGTCTTCAAAGTCGATGCGGCGCACACCGTCGAAAACGTCGATGGCCTCGATCTCGCCGAGGATGGCAGCGGCCGCCTCAGTCGTGATCTGGCAGCCGTCGGCGCCGTAGACCTTGTAGCCGTTATACTTGGAGGGGTTGTGCGAGGCAGTCACCATGATGCCGGCCGCACAGCCGAGCGCGCGCACGGCGTAGCTTAGGCAGGGTGTGGGCATCAGCTCGGTATAGATCGAGACGCGGATACCGTTGGCCGCGAACACGCCCGCGGCCACGCGGGCGAACAGATCGGACTTGATGCGGCTGTCGTACGAGACGGCGATGCGCCGCGCCTCGGCCGGGAAATGCTTCACGACATAGTTGGCAAGCCCCTGCGAGGCCTTTGCCACGGTATAGACGTTCATGCGGTTGGTGCCGGCGCCGATCACACCGCGCAGCCCGCCGGTGCCGAAGGCGAGATCGCGGTAAAACGCATCCTCCACGGCCGCGGCGTCCATCCCCCGCAGCTCCTCCGTCAGATCGGGGTCATCCGTGGCCCGCTCGCACCAACGGCGGTATGTAAGCTCATATTCTTTCATGGTATTGTTTCCTTTCTCAGTAAACAGTTTTCTCAACTACAAAACGTGCCTCGCCGCTGTTTTTCCATTGGGGACGATGGTCAAATGTCTCTCCTATGATCTGCGATTTCCGTCTTTCGTATCTCATTATGTATTCTGCCATGTGGGTATCTTCTACGGAATCCCACAGGAGACAGACAACCGGTCAAAGATTCCTGTGAAAGCTGCGCTTCCACAGGAATGATTGGATCCAGACGCGCCATTCCCGCCCCTTGCGGGGCAACCGAATGGCATGCGTAAAAATCCCTCTGCGCCATACATTGTGGCGCACATAGAATACGAATGGGATTTACTGGATATTCTCCTCGGCACAGTTATCCAGCACACGAAAGCCCATTTCGCCGGGCTTCGCGATCGGGAATCTGGCAATGCTGGTCTCGTCGAATTTGCTGGCAATGCGCTGCTCCGGGTTCAATCGCAGATCCTCGTCCCCGGGCGCGTTGCGGCGGTTTTTCTTTTTGGACATGCTATCACCTCCCGGCAATAGCATGCGTGAAAGAAAGCCTTTTATTCTTTCAGCATCTCGTTCATGCTGCCGGAGCGAAAACCCTCCAGATCCATCGTGACATAGGTGAAGCCGAGCCGCCTGAGCTGCGCGGTGACATACTCGGCGATGCCCGGATCCAGCATGTGCCGCAGCTCCTCCCGGCCAAGCTCGATGCGCGCCAGCTTTCCGTGCACGCGCACACGCAGCTGCCCGAAGCCCAGCGAGCGCAGCAGCTGCTCCGCCTCGTCCACCGCGCGCAGCCGCTCGGCGTCGATGTGCTCGCCGTAGGCAAAGCGCGAGGCGAGGCAGGCGCACGAGGGCTTGTTCCAGCCCGGCAGGCCGAGCTCGTGCGAGATCGCGCGGATCTCGGCCTTGGTGAGACCGGCTTCGCGCAGAGGGCTCGCCACATGCAGCTCCTCGATGGCCCGCAGGCCGGGCCGATAGTCGCCGAGATCGTCCAAATTCGAGCCCTCGGCCAGCACAGCCATGCCCTCGGCCGCCGCGGTCGCGCCGAGCAGCGAAAAGATGCGCTTCTTACAGTGGTAGCAGCGGTCAGGCGGGTTGTTGACAAACTCCGGCAGGCTCAGCACGTCGGGCCGAACCTCGATGTGCCTGACGCCGAGGGCCGCGGCAAGGGCAGGCGCGTCGACAAGGTCCCGCTCGGGTACGGCCTCCATCACCGCTGTGAGGGCGAGACAGCGCTCCCCCAGCGCATCCCTGGCCGCGCGCAGCAGCAGCGCCGAGTCCACGCCGCCGGAGAATGCCACGGCCGCACTGCCATAGCCGCGCAGAATCTCCAGCAGACGGACGTATTTTTCGTTTTCAGTCGTCGGATGCCCCATCACGCACGCACCTTTCCACAGATAAAAGCAGTATACCACACGCCGCCGTCCGCTTCAATACCGAACGGCGTTATCGTTTTCATAAAAAATCTATTGAAAAACCCCCTGTGAACGATTAGAATAGAATGACTCTCCACAGGAGGTTGTGCTATGAAACATTCACCGGCGGGGACGGACACGGAAGCCCCCGCCTCTGCGGCGCCGCGCTTTGATGTGTCACCCGCGTTCGGGCTGAGCGACGAACAGGTTCGGCTGCAGCGCGAGGCCGGTCTTGTCAATCTGTCCGTTGATCCCCCGACGAAAAGCGTCTGGCAGATCATACGCGAAAACCTGTTCACCTATTTCAACTTAGTGTTTGTGATCTTAGCGGGGCTGGTCGTCGCCGCAGGCTCGCTGCGCAGTCTGACCTTCATGCCGGTCGTGATCATGAACGCCCTGGTCGGCATCGTGCAGGAGCTGCGCGCCAAGTCGGCTCTCGACAAGCTGACCGTGCTGAACGCCCCGCGCTCCCGCGTGATCCGCGCCGGGCGCGAGTGGGATGTGCCGGCCGGGGATCTCGTGCAGGAGGACGTGGTCGTGCTGCGCGCCGGGGCTCAGATCTGCGCCGACGCTGTCGTGCTGACGGGCCACTGCTCGGTCAACGAGTCGCTGCTGACCGGTGAGCAGGACGAGGTCAACAAAACCGTGGGCGACGAGCTGATGTCCGGCAGCTTCCTTGTCAGCGGCGAGTGCCGCGCGCGGCTGACGCGCGTCGGACGCGATTCGTACATCTCCCGATTATCCCAGCGGGCCAAGGCCATGGACAAGAAGCAGCAGTCTGAGATGCTGCGCACGCTCGACCGTCTGGTCGCGGTGATCGGCATCATCATTATTCCGATCGGCGCGCTGCTGTTCTGGCAGGGCTATGTCCAGGACGGCGCGCCCTTTACCGACAGCATCGTATCCATGGTGGCGGCCATTGTCGGCATGATCCCCGAGGGCTTATATCTCCTGACCAGTGTGGCGCTGGCCGTCAGCGTCATTCGCTTGAGCCAACAGCATGTGCTGGTTCACAACATGAAGTGCATCGAGACGCTTGCGCGCGTGGATGTTCTGTGTGTGGACAAGACCGGCACGATCACCGAGCCGGAGATGCGCGTGACCTCGTTCGTCCCGCTCCCGGGCTATGACCCCAACACGATGCCGCCGCTGCGTACACTGCTGAGCGACTACGCCGCCGCGCAGAGCCCCGACAACGCCACCATGCAGGCGTTGCAGAATGCCTTTGTAACGCCATCCGGGGTCGAGGCCGAAGCGGTCATCCCCTTTTCCTCGCGCTGGAAATACTCCGGCGCCGTCTTTGAGGGGCGCAGCTATCTGCTGGGTGCCCCCGAGCTGGTGCTGCGCGAGAGCTACGAGCTGATCCGCACGCCGGTGGAGACCTACAGTGCCGAGGGCTGCCGCGTGCTGGTGCTCGCGCTCTACGACGGTGTGCCGGACGGTGAGGCGCTGACCGCCAAGGCCACGCCGCTCTCGCTGGTGCTGCTGTCGAACCCGATCCGCCCCGACGCGCGCGAGACCTTCCGCTACTTTGCCGACCAGGGCGTCGATATCAAGGTCATCTCCGGCGACAACCCGGTGACCGTCTCACAGATCGCCTCGCAGGCCGGGATCCGCGGCGCTGAGCTGTATGTTGACGCGAGCACGCTCTCCGAGACTGATCTTCCCGACGCTGTCGGGAAATACACGGTATTTGGCCGCGTGACGCCAGAGCAAAAGCGACTGCTCGTTCAGGCGCTGAAGGCGGGCGGCCACACCGTCGGCATGACCGGCGACGGTGTGAACGACATTCTCGCCCTGAAGGACGCCGACTGCTCGGTGGCGATGGCCTCGGGCTCGGACGCCGCGTCGCAGGTCTCGCAGCTGGTGCTGCTGGATAGCAACTTTTCGAGAATGCCCGCCGTCGTCAACGAGGGCCGCCGCGTGGTGAACAATATCCAGCGCTCGGCCGCGCTGTTCCTGGTAAAAAACATCTTCTCCCTGCTGATGGCCGTATTCTCGGTATGCTTCGGCTTCCGTTACCCGCTCGAGCCCTCGCAGGTGTCACTGATCAGCAGCTTTTCGATCGGGATACCGTCGTTCTTCCTGGCATTGCAGCCGGAGCACAGCCGCATTCAGGGCCATTTCATGACGAACGTGCTGATCAAGGCCCTGCCGGCCGGCCTCACGGATTTCCTGGTGGTCGGTGCGCTCGTGGTCTTCGGCGAGGTATTCAAGGTACCGCCCAACGAGATCGCCACGGCCAGCACGATGCTGCTCGCAATCGTGGGCTTCATGATCCTCTACCGCATCTCCCAGCCGATGAACACGGAGCGCTGGGGCATCCTCGCGCTGTCCGGCGCGGGGCTGCTGATCAGCAGCGTCTTTTTCCCCTGGCTCTTCGCCCTCGACGAGATGACCACGCGCTGCGTCATGCTGTTCGTCGTCTTCGCCCTGGTGACCGAGCCGCTGCTGCGCTACGGCATCCAGGCCGTCGATTTCACCGCCCGCGCCCTCCACATGGCGCGCACCAGCTGGCAAGAGAGCCGGGAAAAGCGGGCGTTGAAGAAAAGGATTCAGCAAAGGAACACCTGACAGGCCATAATCACAGCCGGCTCCGAGGTTCAGCCTATGGCCTGGCCCGTACAGGGATACGGTACAATCCGCATACCATAATAGGGCGAGTTCGTATGACCGTGATCGTACGAACTCGCCCTATGGTATTACACATACGCAATTGTACCGCGCGGGTGACAGGTTGCCGCGCCTGCTGGATGATACCATTCAAAACTTCATGTTTTGTAGAGGCCGGCGCCCCTGTGGCCCGTTGAGCCAGGCACTTTTAATTGCTCCCCTCCAGCGTCTGGCTGATGATGTCCTCCATGATTTCCTTTGTCATGCCGCCCGGTACATAGCCAAAGATGTTGCCGCTGCGGTCGATCATGAAGGTTGTGGGATAGGCCGTGATATAGTACGGCGCCATCAGCGACGCCTCGGTATCCATCACGACGGGATAGGTATAGCCGTTCTCCTCCAAAAACGTCCGTATCCCGTCCACGCCCGTCTCGCGGCCGAGATTCGGAAACGCCACGCCGAGAATGACATATTCAGCCTCCGGATCCTCAATGGCTTCCTCATACAGCTCCTGGATATACGGCATCTCCGTGCGGCACGGCGGGCACCATGTCGCCCAGAAGTTCAGAAAGACCACCTTCCCCTGATAGTCCGAGAGCGTATGCGTGACGCCGTACTGATCCGTCAGCGTAAAATCCGGCGCGGGGAAGAGCGCCCGCTCCTCATGTTCGGGCTCCGTATTCTCTGCGGAGCTGTTGCCCTTATCCTGTACCGTGCCCGGCTCCTCCAGATCGCCGTCGGCCGCAGCGGGCGCCTCTGTCTGTGCCGGTTCCGCGCTTGTTGCCGGTCCGGAGATCCGGGAGAGAGTGCCGGTAATGCTGTTCATCTGCCCTGTCACCATCAGCAAGCCCATCAGGATCAGCAGCACACCGGCGATTTTGCCCGTGTACCGGACGACGGCCCTGTATTGTTTGAAAAGGCTGAGCAGCGAGGTCGTGAAAATCCCCGTCAGCAGAAACGGAAGAGCAAAGCCCAGCGTGTACACGCCGACCAGCGCAAAGCCCGCCGAGCTGCTGTTGGCCGAGGCGGCCATCAGCAGCACGCTCGAGAGTGTCGGCCCGACGCAGGGCGTCCACGCAAAGCTGAACACAAAGCCCATCATAAGGGCTGTCAGCGGCGACATAGCCATTTTGTCAAGGCGCAGCGGGAGCCTCTTCTCTCTCATCAATACCGATGCTTCGCCGAATACGCCAAGCTGATAGAGTCCGAACAGGATCACGATCCCTCCGCCGATGCGGGCAAACAGCAGCTGGTGGCCGCTGAAGAAGCGTCCGACCGCCCGCATGCCGAGACCCAGCAGGAAGAAAGAGAAGCCGATGCCGATGACGAAGCACAGGGTGTTCAGCAGCACCTTTTTTCTGTCGAAGCTCCGCTCGCCGTCCGGGGCGGTCACGCCCGCTCCCCCGGACAGATAGCCGATATAGATCGGCAGAAGCGGCAATACGCAGGGCGAAAAGAAGCTTAAGAAGCCCTGCAACAATACGGTGATGACAGGTACGCTGTCGGTGAACGTCAAGCCCATATATAATCTCCGAATACATGTTGAAAGAACGAGAACATATTTGTCAGCCGGATATCTATCGCTCTCTCTGAATGATAAACCAGGATCATTTTTATTATGTCACAACCGACGGTGATTTGCAAGAAAATCACCGTGTACTACGTCAAAAGCGGAAGCTGCGGTCACCTTGGATGACAGCAGCTTCCACTTGTTGGATTCCGTTTTCCGTTATTCGATGATCGCGGCCGTGATCGAGCGCGGATAGAGCACCGTCGCCGCCTCGAGCCCGCCGAGCCGCACGGTGACGGGCGCGTTCTGCCCGCCCTTGTTGAGCAGCAGCAGCGCGAGCCTGCCGTCGGGTGTCCGCCAGGCCGTGGCGTCGATGCCCTCGCCGTACTTCGTGCAGGCGATGCGCACCGAGCCGGGAGCGACGGTCTGTGCCAGCACGGCCATGTACTGCCCGAGCAGCGTCTGGGAGAGCCTGTGCGTCTTTGTGTCGTAAAGGAAGGGCGCGAGGCAGTAATTGCCCACATAGTTCGGCCCGCCCCGCTCGTCGAGCAGCAGATTCCAGTCCCCGAAGGCGCAGATGCCGTGGTTGAGATCGCCGAGGATCTCATGCGTCATGGCGATGGCCGCGCCGGCGGCGTCCTTCACGTCGAATTTATAAAACTCGATGCAGCTCTCCGAGACCATCAGCTTTTTCTGCGGGAAGCGCTCGCGGCAGAGGTCGAGCGCCTCGAAGTGATCCCCGGAATACCAGTGGCAGGCGATCCCGGCGACCATGTTGTCGGTCTCCGCGTCCACAGTATCGCGCAGCCACTCGTAGATGCGCTCCTTGTTGTGATCCCAGAGATAGATCTCGACATCCGTCAGCGCGCGCTTTTCCATGGCGGGCCACATATAGTCCCGCAGAAAGATTTTCTCTTCCTCGGCGGTGTAGACGCAGCTGTCCCAGGTCTGCACGGCGTGCGCCTCGTTCTGCAGCGAGAGCATGCGCACGTCAAAACCCCGCTCGCGGTACCATGCGAGATAGGCGCAGAGGTACTCGGCCCAGTCGCCGTAGTGCTCGTTCAGCAGCCGGCCGCCGCCCTCGCGTTTGCCGTTCGTCTTCCACTTCGCCGGGGGCGACCAGGGGGCCAGCATCAAGCGCAGCTTATGCCCGGCGGCCGCTTCCGCGTCGCGCAGCATCGGGAGAATGTACTGTTCGACGCGCTCGAAGCCCTCGTACTGGCCGAGAGAAAAGTCACAGCTGTCAATCGGGATGCGGACAAACGAATAGTTCATGCGACCGGGGGCAAAATAGGCCTCCATCAGCTGCCGCTTCTGTGCCTCGTCCATCAGCGCATAGACATAGCCCGCGCTCTCGGTGATCGCACCGCCGAAGCCCTCGAAGCGCTGGTAGGTAATCTCGGGATAGAGGTTGACGACCTTGTTTTCCGTCTCCCCCGGCGCGAAGCGGACGCTCTGCGTAAAATGCTCGTCCCATGCGCCCGCGCCGTAGAGGGTATTTACCTGCATATTCATGCTTTTGCTTTCCTTTCCGCTATGATCGCCTGCTCTTCCTTGATGTTTTTCTCGACGTTGAGGAACAGCAGCACCGCGATCAGGATGCCGTGGGCGATGATCTCAAAGCCGAGGAAGAAGAAGGAGGATACCGCCTGATGGCTGAACGCGCCGCCGTCATAGAACAGGTTGAAGAAGGCCACGGCAAGCCCGTTGACCACCGTCAGGATCGTGCTGTAGACGCTCATCGAAATGCCGTCCACGCGGAAGCCGTTTTTCGCCTCTAAGTGGTCGAGCACATCGGCAAAGAGCGCCATCATGATATAGGCGCCGGGGATCGAGGAAAAGCCCTTGAGCGTCTGGCCGACCAGCATCACGACAAAGCTGCCGGGATTTGAGAGACAGACGGCGCTGCCGATGATCGAGACCACGCAGCCTAAAATGATGAAGTTGCGCTTGCCCATCCTGTTGGCCACAGGCCAGGCGAAGAGCATCCCGGCCGCGAGCGGCACGCCCGAGAGCAGCGCCAGCAGCGACTGGACGGTCTCGGGGCCCATGGTCTGGCCGAAGACCGTGACCTCGGTAAAGAAATCGTTGCAGAAGATATTGAACACATAGCCGCCCTTGAACATTGTCCCGGACTGATAGAGCATGTAGAAGACCATGATGATCCACCAGTAGCGGTCAGAGACCGCGGCCTTGAGCTGCCGGGCGGTGGGGATGATCTCCCCCTGCGGCGCGGCGGCGTCGTCGGAGATATCCTCCTCGGTGATGCGCTCGCGCGTGAAGAAGTATTCAAGCAGGCAGCCGAGGAACGCGGCCACGGCGAAGGCGCCCATCACGAGCTGCCAGCGGTTCTGCACCACCTGATAGCCCTCACCGAGCGTCTCGCCGGCCTTGATCCAGCCGAGCACGGCGGGCATCAGGATGCTCGAGACGAGGCCGTTGCCGGCCACGGCGGGGATGTTCGCCACGACCGAGAGCTTGCCGCGCGCATCCAGATCGCGCGTGGAGAGCGACACCATCAGATAGTGGGCGTTGGAGTAGACGGGATTGGCGAGCGCGGCAAAGAGGTTATAGGTGATCGCCATCCAGGCCATGCGAAAGCCCATCGAAAAATACGGGATGATGAACATCACGATGCCCGAGACGAGCAGCAGCGGCCCCGCGGCCAGGATAAAGGGCCGCGCCTTGCCCTGGCGGGTGCGCGTTTTGCCGAGGAAAATGCCGACGAGGATGTTCGCGAGCGCCATCGGGATCACAGAAACCAGCGGCAGCAGCACGAGGAATTTGCCGGAGGCCACAATATCGTCATAGGTGCGGTAGAAGGTGAGATAATAGGTCGCCACGACGCAGGTCATGGACAGCACGAGCAGCGGGCCTAAGAAGTAGCCGAGGATCATCTCCGGCAGCTTGACCGTCTGCCTGTCCGTGCGCGAGTTCAGCGCGGAGCTGTTCCAGAAACTCACTGCAGCATCTCCTTTGTCAGCCAGCCGTTCTTCAGGCAGCGACTCAGATCCCAGCTCTCCTTCCAGCTCTCGTCGGTGGGCGTCTCGCGGTCGCGCAGCAGCTGATAGTTCCAGTAAAACCAGCCCGCGCCGCCCTTCCAGGCGTCCAGCTCATACTGGCCGATCTCGCGGTATTTCCTGCGCTGCTCGGCCTTGAAGGTCTCGGTGTCCATGACGGATTGCGGCATCTTATCCGCATAACGGTTGCAGATGCACCACTCACCCACAATGACCGGCACATGGCGGTTGACGCGCTCGAGCTGGCGGCGGTTGATGTCGATATAGGTCTTGTAGACCCAGGGCGTGTGGAAGGGCACGAAGTTCTCCATGGCAAAGATATAGATATGGGTGTCGAGCGCGACGTTTTCAAACTTTGCCCCGTCAAAGAAGCGGTTCCAGCTGCTAAAGCGGAAGCCGTCGTGGAAGACGACGGTCTTGTCCGTCCCCATATACCTGCGGATGCGCTGATAGGCCTTGTGATAGAAGGGCTTTAAGAAGCTCAGCGGCACATAGCCCGAGCCTTTGGCCTCCTCCTTATCCACGGCCTTACCGGTCGAGGGCGCGGTCAGATAGACGATCCAGCTGATCGGCTCGTTCAAAACCTCGATCCCGTAGAGCCCCTCGCGCCTGCCGTAGCGCTGCGCGAGCCGCTCGAGCACGGTCAGTGCGAATTCGACCTCCTCGGGGTGCTTGTACCAGTGGCAGACGCCGGTGATACCGCCGTTGTCATAGCCATTCTGGCTGTAGGGCACCGTGTGCAGGTCGAGCAGGATCTTGAGACCGAACTTTTCGGCCCAGTCGAAGGCCTTGTCGATCCATTCGACACAGCCGACAAAGGGCGGCCGGTCGCCGAAGGTGAAATAGGGCACGGGGAGGCGAACGGTGTTCAGCCCGTTTTCCGCGATAAAGCGGAAATCCTCCTCGGTGACGTAGGTATCCCGGTGCTTTTTGATCAGTGCGGCGAACTCATCCGCGGGCATTTTGCGGGCCAGCCAGGTCTCGTCCTCGGTGTGGGTGCTCGCAAACAGGTCGGGCTTCATCCATTTTTCCAGCACCAGCCAGTTGCCCAGGTTGGTTCCGTGAATTTTTTCCATTGCATTCTCCTTCACAGCAAACGCCCCCGTCGCCGGGGGCGTTTTGGTGGTGTCTTACTCCTGGCTGAAAATCGCCGGGTCGATCGTGTACTCGCCGGTCAGCTGCTCGGGTGCGCCGGAGTAGCCGTAATGCAGGTGCAGCTCCTCGCCATCGGCCTTGTACTCGACGCCGTTGACGTCCTTGAGCGTCAGCACGCCGCCCTCATAGGTCCAGGTGCCAGCGTCCGCGATGCTGTAGGAATCAAAGGTGAAGAGATACGTGCCGTCGGCAAAGAAGGTCATGCCGGTGCCGAGGTCATCGCTCGGGACGCTGGTGCCAGAGGCCGGGAAGGGGAAGACGCCGGCGGGGATCGTATAGTCACCGGTCAGCTGATCGCTGGCGGAGTAGGCGTAGTGCAGCTTGTAGGGGGCGCCCTCGACGGTATACACGACGCCGTTGGCGTCGGTCAGGCTGAGAACGCCGTCGGCGCGCTGCCAGGTGCCCAGATCCTCGATGCTGTAGGCGGCAAACCAGAAGCGATAGGTACCGTCGGAGTTAAAGCTCATGCTCGTGCCGCGATCGTCGCTGAGCACCGTCAGGCTGAGCAGCTCCTCGTCCTCTGCCTCTGCCGCCGCAGCGGCAGAGGCAAAGCTGAAGGTCTCGGCCGGAATCGTGTACTCGCCGGTCAGCTGGTCGGGCGCGCCGGAATAGCCGTAGTGCAGGTGCATCGGGTCGCCCTCGGCCTTGTACTCGACGCCGTTTGCGTCCTTCACGGTCAGCACGCCGCCCTCATAGGTATAGGTGCCCTCGTCCACAATGCTGTAGGCCTCAAAGTTGAAGCGGTACGTCCCGTCGGAATTGAAAGTCATCTTTGTGCCCTCGTCGTCGGAAGCGATCGTCACGCTCTGCACCTCGGCGCTCTCGGCGGCGGGTGCCTCTTCAGCAGGCTCTTCGACGGTCTCTTCCTCGGCGTTGGGATCGAAATAGCCCTCGATCGCGCCGCCGGAGAGCGTCCAGACCGTCTCAGGCACAAGCGCGAGCACCTCGGGGTATTCGGCGGAATCATAGGTGCCGTCCTCGTCATGCTCGCCCATGGCCATCTTGGCGGGGCCCTTCATCTGCACGGAATAGGTGTCGGTCGCCATCTCGGCCACGGCATGGGTCGCGGGGGAGGTCGTCACGGTGCCGTCACCGTTGTCGACGTAAGTGCCCTCGGCCTTCGTGGTCAGCACCAGGCCCAGGCCGGTATCGTCGCCGATCACGCAGCGCGCCCCGGCCTCCATGCAGTAGGAGTCGGCCAGCAGCTCATAGTGGCCCGCGCCGTCGAGCGTCAGCGTAAAGTCAAGGAACAGACGCGAGTCGGCATTCAGCAGGCCCTTGGTTGTGGCGGGGATAAATTCATAATCCTGCACCAGATCGACATTGCCCGCGTTGCCGTTGAAGCTCACGGTAAAGCTGCCGCTGAGCGCCGGCTTGCCGTAGCTCGCGATCGCGCTGCCGTCGAGCGTCCAGACCGTCTCGGGCACCAGCGCGAGCACCTCGGGGTATTCGGCGGAATCATAGGTGCCGTCCTCGTCGTGCTCGCCCACGGCCATTTTGGCAGGGCCCTTCATCTGCACGGAATAGGTATCGGTCGCCATCTCGGCCACGGCGTGGGTCGCAGGGGAGGTCGTCACGGTGCCGTTTTCATTGGTCACATAAGTACCCTCGGCCTTCGTCGTGAGGATGAGGCCGAGACCGGTATCGTCGCCAATCTTGCAGCGCTGCCCGGCCTCCATGCAGTAGGAGTCGGCCAGCAGCGAGTAATTGCCCGCGCCGTCGAGTGTCAGCGTAAGGTCGAGGAACAGGCGGGAGTCGGCGTTCAGCAGGCCCTTGGTCGTGGCCGGGATGAATTCATAGTCCTGCACCAGATCGACATTGCCCGCGTTGCCGTTGAAGCTCACGGTGTAGCTGCCCTTGCGCTGCCCGGTGTAGCCGCCCTGTCCGTCCGAGACCACTGTTCTGCCGCCGAGCGCCAGCACGCCGGTGAGCATGACCGTTGTGATGCCGACGGCAACGACGAGCACCGCCGCCACGATCGAATAGGCGAGATTGCGCACCCGGCCGGGGGCGTTGGGGTCTTTATGGAAGGAGCCGATGATGTTATACACCATAGCAATCAGCATCAGCACCGAGGAGGCCAGGGACATATAAATGGCTTCTTCGCCGCCGTGGCCGGAGTCGTAGTCGGTCACGATGCAGTTGCCGATGCCCTCGACACGGTCGCCGACGAGCAGCATGGCCGCCGCCGCAAGACAGGCGATCACCGCGAAGGGCGCAAAGCGCACCCAGACATTTTCAGGGAATTTGCGGTTAAGCCACCAGGACAGGGCTGTAAAGGCGATCGCCCCGAGAATCAGCGTCAGGATCAGGCCGGAATTCATGCCGCCGAAGGTATAGTAATTCGTGGTAAAGCTGCCGAGGAACAGGCAGAGCGCCAGCACGGTCAGCACCAGCGTGATGACGCCGATCGTCAGATGCACGCCGGGTTTTTTGTTGGTATTCGCCATGATTACTGCCTCCTTTCCTTTTTGGAGCGCACAAGCGAGAGCGCTGTGAAGGCCACGGTACCGGCAAAGCTCACTCCCATGAGGATCCGGAGCGTCAGTACCCACCAGACGACCGCGCCGGAGGAGCCGGAATCGCTGGTCATGCCGTTCAAGAGCGAGCTGTTGGCAAAGGTGAAGAGCTTTCTGTGATAGCTCTCGCGCACGGCGTTCTGCAGCACAGGGTCAGTTGCGAGCGTCTCGGCCGACCAGCTCCAGACCGTGCCGTTGTTCGAGCCGCCGAGCATCATGTCGTTGCCGGCCATGATGCACTCTTTGGGCAGGAAGTAGGACGAGCTCTTGACCGAGTCGGTCATCATGAAGCCCTTCCAGCCCCACTCGCCGCGCAGGATGCCGTTCATCACGCCGCGGTGCGCGGCGATGTGCGTGCAGCCGACACGGTTGAAGGCGGACATGATGCCCTTTATCGCGTCGTTGCGGATGGCAATTTGGAAGCCGCGCAGCTCGTTTTCGCGGGCGGCCTGCTCGCTGAAGAAGACGGCGATGCCGTCGCGGTTGGTCTCCTGGTCGTTGAAGGCGAAGTGCTTTGTAGCCGTGACCAGGCCGAGCTTATAGGCCGCGGTGTGGACATAGGTACCGGCCAGACCCGTGAGCACGGGGTCCTCGGAATAGTAGCAGATGTTGCGCAGGTTATAGGGGGTGCGGTGCAGGTTCATGCCGGGGCCGTACCAGTCGTTATAACCCGCCCAGAGCGCGTCATTGGCGATCAGGCGCCCCTCCTCGCTCTGCAGCAGCGGCGAGAAGGTGGCCGCGACCACGGGGCCGCCGGGGTAGACGTTGGTCATGTGGCCGTAGGCAGGATCGTCGGCGGCGACCTCATAGATCGTGCCCGCGGTGCGCTGGCCGATCTTCGCGATCAAACCGAGCGGCGAGTCGGCCGAGCTCTCCTTCGGCACGGCGAGGGTCTTGAGCTCGCCGAGGTAGCCGATATACTGGTTGGCGAGCTCCTGCAGTGTCAGCTCCTGCAGCGCCTGCTCGTACAGCGGGTCGTCGTAGTCAAGACCGATCAGATCCACAGCCTTGACGCCGTTGTCCACGCCGTAGGTGAAGACGGACGGGCCGTCGTAGTGGGAAAGCTCCGCGGCCGCGTCATAGGTCACATTGCGGAGATACGGGATCATCGCCTCGGTGGCCGTGATCTTGTCCACGCTCACCGGGAAGCTGCCCGCCCAGTCGCTGCGGCTGAGGTAGGTCACGCTCGTACCGGTGTTCCAGCTGTTGAGCTCCGCGTCCGTCATGCGGTTCTGGACAGTCGTGCCGTTCGCTTCGGTGATGTATATGGTCTCGCCGACGGTCTCGACGCGCGCCGCGCCGGTCGTTGCCAGCGTGTTGTCGCCGCGCTGGGCATTGAGCACCGCGTTGACAGCCTCGTGCGCGCCGTTGCCCGTGGCGAAGACATAGTCGCCGGCGTCGAGCACATAGGCGCCCTGATAGCCGTCGTGCACATAGGCGGTATCATAGGAATAGATGTCCTGCGCGTTGAAGGTCACCGTGACCTCCTCGCTCTCGCCGGGCTTTAAGAGGACGTAATCGACAAAGCTCTTCTCCTGCGCCTCGCCGGTCTTGGCGTAGCCGATCAGCTGCACGGCAGCCTTTTCCAGGCCGCCCTGGGTGTAGGGTGCGGAGACATAGAGCTGCACCGCGTGCTTGGCCGCGCTATCTCCGGTGTTCGTGACCTTGACGGTCACGCTGCTGTCGCTCTGGCCCGACCAGTCGATGCTGGTATTGGTAATCTCCTCGGCAAAGCTCGAGCCCTCGAGCCCGAAGCCGAAGGTGTAGCTGACCTCGTTGTCGTAGTTCCAGTTTGAGCCGCCGTTCGCGGTCTCGCCATGGGCGGCGAGCGCGGCCTGGCCCTGGTTCATCACCGTGTCGTAATAGCGGGTCTCATAGTACTTATAGCCCGTGTAGATGCCCTCGAGCTCCACGAGGTACCAGCTCGAACGCAGCGCGTTGTTGTTGGTGGTCTCGATGTCGGTGTAGTTATCAAAGGTATAGACGCCGAGGTTCTGCGCCGCCGGGCTCTTGGCGGAGTTGACGGCCCAGGTGTCGGGCAGGTGGCCCGAGGGCAGCAGCTCGCCGGAGAGGAGCTTGGCCACGCCGTAGGTGCCGTAGGCGCCGGGGTTGCCGATCCAGAGGATGCTGTCGATCGCACTGTCGGTCTTCAGCTCCTCGATCTCCATCGAGGTGCCGGAATTGAGCAGCACGACGATCTTCCCGAAGCCCTGGGCCTTGACGAAGTTGACAAGATCGCGCTCGTCATTCGACAGCGAGAGGATGTTGCCGGTGGGCGAGTTCGTAAACTCGTCGGGATTGGCAAGGCCGTTCGCGCCGGGGTAGAAGCAGGCCGACTCGCCCGCGTCGCGCCCGAAGACCAGGATCGCGGCGTCGGTATACGCACCGATGTCCGCGGCCTTGTAGGCGGAGGCGGGGATCTCCCTGATCTCCGCGCCCTGACCCTCATAGTCGAAGATGATGTTGCCGCCGGGGGACTTCAAGGGCGCGTAGTCGCTCTCCATGCTCTGGATAAACTGCTGCATGGTGGGGTTTACCTCAAAGCCGTTGGCTTCGAGCGCTTCGGCCAGGGTCACGACGTTTGAGGCGTCGATCAGCTCGCCCATCGTGCCGCCAAACTGCATCTTGGCGCCGCTGCGCATACCGAAGAGCGTGACCTTTTTGCCCTCGATGGCCGGTTGGCCCTTGAGAGCAACCGCGCCCTCGGCCTCGAGCCGGGTGTTGAGGGCGATCTCCGCCGCGATCAGGTCGGAGCCGCTGGCATAGTCCGAGATGAAGCGGTAGTCCGCCGGATCGTCGGAGCGGGACATGGTGTTGTCTGTGATGCCGAGCAGCTCGTTGACCTTGCCGCTCCACGCGTTCGCGACCCCGGAGATAATACCGAAGATCACGAGCAGAGCAAGACAGATACTGGCAAGCCCTCGGAAGATATGGCTTGTTTGCTTTTTCATGACACTCCCCTTTTCTGAATGAAAGTTGCTTTCTATGCTGTTAATAGAATAACAAAAAACATGCCCGCGCGCAAGGGCGAGCAGTATAGAGACACCTCAGCCGGCGGCCATGCGCCGCGCGAGCTGAGGCCGAGCGGGCAAAATGCCGTGGCACAGCAGCAGCACCGCGGCCAGCAGGCCTGTGATATAGCGGAACTGATCGAGAACAGAGAGGAATACCGTCATCGGCGTTTACCCCCTGATATAGCGCATATAGGCCTTCATCAGCGCCTCCCGGTAGAGCTTGCCCGTCGGGATCGGGATGCCACCCACAATGAGCTCGGCCGTTTTGATATTCTCGATCCGCGCGAGATTGGCGAGGAAGGACTTCTGCACGCGCTCAAAATGGTAGGGCTTCAGGCTCTTTTCATGCTCGCTGAGACTGCCGCGCACGAAACGGTCGGCCTTTTCGGTTTTATATAACAGATAATGGCCCTTTGCCTCGACGTACAATATCTCGTTCACGTCCACCGCGACCTGCCCGCCGGTGGTATCCAGAAGCAGCGTGCGCCGGCCGTTTCGTTCCATCCGGCGCAGCGCCTTCTGGAACTTCATCGAGAAATCATAGTAGCCGACGGGCTTGATGATATAGTCCACGGCCTCGACCTCGTAGCCGTTGATGGCGTACTGCGCCATGTTGGTCACAAACAGGATCGTGACGCGGCTGTCCGTCTCGCGGATTTTTCGCGCGGCGTCCATGCCGTTGGTGCCCGGCATGTCGATATCGAAGATGATGATGTCAAACGCCGACCGGTAATCCTTCAACAGGGCGTCCGCGGAGGGAAACTGACTGATCGCAAGGGTATTGTTCGTCTCCTCGGCGAAACGCCGGATATACGTCTCGAGCTGTATACGCATCTCCTGCTCGTCGTCGACAACCGCGATGTGCACGCCCTCACCTCCACACAGAAAAAAAGAAATAGACTAGCAAAAAGAGAACAAATATGCGTCATCTCCGCCCCGCCTCTATCAGAAAAGGGGCGGGCCGGAGATGCACAGTTTTTGATTACCCCTCGATCAGCAGTCCGGAGGTCAGGTCGGTACCGTAGCGTGTCTCATAGAAGATCAGGGACAGGTTCACCGTGACATCGCCGGTCTGAAGATCGGTAAGGCTGGTATAGTAGTAGATGCCGTTTTCACTGATAAAGCGGCGGCTGGCCGGGTTCATGGACAGCGTTGTGATCATGCAGCGGTATTCGCTGTCATGCAGTTGGCGGATGATCTCTCGCGCGCTGGCATAACTGTCGGCCAGGAAGTTGATATCGACGCGGCGGCGCACGGCGTTGCCGTTCGCTGTGGGCTGCTGGAACGACACGTCGAAGGACTTGGCGGCGCTCAGGATGCCGTTGAGCCCCTCGATCTCGGCCTTGACATTGTCATAGGTCTTTACCTCGCCGGGGTACTCCTTCAGGCCGGTCTCGATCTGGTCGCGCATTTGCTGGATCTTCGCTGCGCGCCCCTGCTCCATCTGGATCTGGGTATCCAATGTGGCCGTCTCCGCCTCGTAATAGTCCAGCTGCTCCTTCATCGGGGCATAGACAAACCGGTAAAAGATCAGCACCAGCAATATCAGCGTCAACAGCAGGATCACCGCGATCTCACGGTTGGTAAAGGCACGGTTAAGTGCGGTCATTGGCTGTTTCCTCCTTCCGCGGCGGCCTGGGTAGCCTTCACTTCGGCCGGCGTCTTGAAGATGACGGTGATCTGGTTGATGACAGCCTCTCTCGTCTCATCCTCGACATCCGCGATCCGGTTGCCGTATTCATCGACATAGGTGACCGTGTAAGGCGATGTAGTGGCCTTGGACACCGTGACATAGCTGACATACTCGCTCTCTTCCAGACGGGAGACGATCGTGGACATATCCTTCAGCTCCAGCGTCAGGAAGCTGATGGTCACGGTATTCTCGGAAATCTGAATGGTGCGGATTCCCTTGCTGATGCCGACCTTATCGTCGATGACATTCAGCATATTCTCGCGGTCGTGGCGATTCAGCTCCGCGTCGGACAGATTGCCGATACCGAAGTGGCTGTACTCGTACTCGACCTCGTCATAGACGGAGTTTGCCTCCTGCAGGGCGGACAGCTGGCTCTGACGGGTATGGTACAGCCTCTCCGCCGCATCGACCGCGGCAATCTGGTCGATCACCATGAACTTGGTGAAGATGGCCAGCGCAATCAGAAACAGGGCAAACAGCCCCAGCGCGGTCATATTCTTCCTGGTATTCTTTTCCTTGTAAACCAGGTTGATCGAGGTTTTGGTAGGATAATGGCCCTTGACCTTCGGCAGCGTCGGCTTGCCCGGCGCGATCTGGCCTCCCTCGGACGGGACAGGCTTATCCTTCTTGGCAAACAGCGTCAAGCCCTTTTTGGGCTTCTGCTGCAGCGCAGTCTGGGAATTCTGATCCACGCTCAGCCCTCCTTTCCGACGGCGATGCCGTACGACTGCGGCGAGATCTCCAGTCCCTCCGGCAGTTGACCCTCAAGCGGGATCAATTCCTTCGCCTGCCGCAGCGGCAGTTCGATATTGGATGCGATCTCATCCATCAATGGCTTGAGCCGGATACCGACGCCACAGACATAGAGCGCGTCGATATTGTTGTTGGGGTTATTGTAGCTGTAGAAGTTCAGCACGCGCATGACCGACAGCGCCAGATTGTTGCACTGATCGAGGAAAGTCTCATTATTTCGCTCAGCCTCCTCGGTCAGCGAGCCGCTCTGGCCCATCAGGATCAGATGCGGGTCGATGCCGGTCTCTGTGGCAATGCTCTCAACAAGGGCCAGGCAGCCGGTATCGAGGCTTCGCGTGACCTCAAACTCACCATTGGTGAAAAAATGCATTTGCGCCGATTCGTCGCCCATATCCAGGATCACGTAATCTTTTGGCGCTTCATCCCCGGACTTCTGTTCGCCGTACACGCGCAGCAGATTACGGAACGCGATCACATCCGGTGCCAGGATCCGCAGCTTCAGTCCGGCACGGCGGCACATATCGGTATAGTGATCCACCAGCTCACGCGAAACCGCCACAGCCAACAGATCCATCTTCTCCGGGGTAATGTGGTTGACCGCGTAATCATAGATGTACTTATCCATATCGCGGTTGATATAGTCGTGGAATTCGTAGGGCAGGTTGACCTTCAGCTGGTTCTCGCTCATGGGCGGCAGCACGACATGCTGAATATACACCGCCGACTCCGGCACCGTGACACAGACATCCTTAACGCGAATGTTTTCGTTCTTCAGCGTCTCCTTCAAAAAGTCGCCCATGGCGTCCCAGGACACGATCTGATTATCCCGCACCATGTGCTCCGGCAGACGCGCCTCTAAAAAGCGCAGCGGCCCCCGCTTATCACACAGCGTGATCCGAAGGGAAGTCGCCGAAACGTCGATTCCAATCAGTTTTGCAGCCATACCGTTCCTCCTTGAGGATGATAGTAAACCAAAATAAGACTTCGTTTACTATATTTCTTGATTGCCGTTTTTTCTTGCTCCTTTACAGGCTTGCCGAAAAACATAGCAATTTCGTTTACGATACATATACTTTGCCACGCGCTTCATGCCGCGCATTTAAAACAATCCCAGATACCACGTCGCGATACGCTCACCAACAAGCACAGTGGCAAAGCTCGCCAGGCTGATCGACGGTCCGAACGGGATCTTTTCATTCTTCAGCGCCGCCACGAACAGCAGCCCCACCGCACAGGCCAGCACCAGATTGAACAGCGCGGCCAACGGGCTCATATAGAGACTTACCATAAACAGCAGCTTGACATCGCCGCCGCCGAGGCTCTCCTTTTTCAGCACCTTGTCCATTACCAGCGAAATCAGCAGCACACCGCCGCCGATCAGAAACCCGGACAGCAGCCCCTGCCAGAGTGCCTTCACCGGCTCGGGCAGTAAAGGGAGCATGACCGCCCACAGCACAATGCCGTAGATAATAAAGCCGTCGGGGATCTCCTGGATCTCCAGATCCACCAGGCTCAGCCCAAGAAGGGCCACACTCAGTGCCATCAGACGCGGCGCTTCCCAGCGGAAGCCAAAACACAGGAAGCTGACCAGAAACGCGGCGCCGAGCAGCAGCTCAGTCAGCATATAGCGCGGCGAGATCTTCTCGCCGCAGTAGCGGCACTTCCCTCTCAGGAACAGCCAGCTGAAGATCGGCACCAGATCGAGTGCGCCGAGTGTGTGCCCACACACGGCGCAGTGGCTGCGCCCCTTGAGGATCGACTCGTGGTGCGTGATGCGCCAGGCAAAGCAATTGATGAAGCTGCCGAATACACTGCCGACAACAAACGACACGATCGCAAAATACAAGGTCATGTCAGTTTTCCCCTTTTTGTCTGTCCACCTCGATCTGCAGCCGCTGCGTATCGCTCAGGCGCTGCCGCTCAGCCGCTGACATCAGGCTCTCGTCATAGACGGTCAGCCGTTTCCCCTGCCAGCGGGCATTGAAGGTATTCTCGTCCTCCACAGCGATGGCCAGCAGCTGTGCCCCGCCCTCGCCGTCTAAGTTGGGGATGCCGAGCGCACCGGTCTCGCCGCGGCGGTTCTGCGCCGCGCTGCAGCGACCATAGCCGACGATATCGCCGATCTCGTCAAACGATACCATCTCACCGCGCTCAGCATCATAATAGTAGGTAATGCCGGCCGGGCAGCCGTCGCCGAGGTAGCGGATCCGCGCCAGCTCGAGCGCCCTGTGCACCTGCTGCTTGTCGAATGACATCTTTGCGTCATTCAGGTGCCGCAGGTAGCCCTCGGCGACGAGCAGCAGCAGCATCGCGGCAATACCGCACAGCAACAAAAATACGATCCTTGACAGCCCTCGGCAGCTGCGAAGCTTTTCTCTGATCTCCATGGCTTAAAACAGGTTGTACATCGTGAACATCGGCATGTAAATGGCGATGACGATCCAGCCGGCAAACGCCGCCAGAAAAACCATCATGGTCGGCTCCAGCTTGGCCACGGCGGCCGCGGTCGCGTGGTCGGCCTCGTTGGTGTAGTAGTCACCGACGACCCGCAGCGTCTCGGCCAACTCACCGGTCTCCTCGCCAATGGCCGTCATCTGGCGCAGGTTCTCCGGGAAATACTCGCATTTCATGATGCACTCGCCGAGCGGACGGCCCTCCTCGAGCCTGCCCGTCATGGCGGCGATGTCGTCCTGCATGATGGCGTTGGTCATGACGCGCGAGGTGACCTCGGTCGCGCGGTTGACCGTCAGACCCGAGAGCAGCATGACCGACATTGTGCTGGCAAACTGCGCCGAGCCGCTAAGAATATTCAGGTTGCCGATGATCGGCAGCTTCAGCAGCATCTTGCCCTTGACGAGCCGCCCCTTTTCGGTGCCGAAATACAGCTTACTGCCAACAACGATCGCCAGGATCACGATGAGGATGACATGCCACCAATGAGCGAAGAAGTTGGATGTCGCGACCAGCGACTGCGTGATGGCCGGCAGCTCGCCGCCCATCGATGCGAACACGTTCGTCAGCGTCGGTACGACCTTCACCATGATCACGATGACCACGACGATGGCCACGATTACGACGAAAATCGGGTAGCTCATGGCGGATTTGATCTTTTCGGAGTTTGAATAGGACTTGTTGAAATAGTCCTGCAGCTGGTCAAAGGACTGCTCCATGGTACCGGCCAGCTCGCCGGCGCGCAGCGTCTCGATAAAGGTCACCGGGAAGATGCCCTCGCCATCGCGCTCAAAGCTCGAGGCCACACCGCCGCCGTCGGCGACATCGTCGGCAATGTTCTGCAGGATTTTTTTCAGGCGCTTGTCCTGGGTCTGGTTGGCGACGAGCTCGATGCAGCGGGCGATCTGAATGCCGGACTGCAGCATGATCGAGAACTGCGAACACATCATGGCCAGCGAGTCGGCCTTGACCTTCGGCTTGCCGCCGATGTCCATGCTCAGCAGGCCTTTCTTCTCGCCGTCGGATTTGACCGGTGTGATCTCCAGAATCACAGGCGCCGTCTCACGCACCTTCTGGACCGCGGAAAACTCGTCCGGCGCGTTGACAATGCCGTTGACGGTCTTCCCCGCGGCATTCTGGGCTTTATATCGGTAGGTATTCATCCAATCACCTCCTGCGGGTTATGTGGGGGGCATCCTCAGGTCACTTATGAGCGATGATCTTCACAAAACAGCAATTTCGCATTCACTCATCCATCACTTGAGCCCTATCCACTAACCACTAACCGCTATTCCCTGTCAGGGCAGCATCAGCTTCTTCTTGATATACTCCTTGTCCGCGCAGGAGTCATAGGCCATCTGGGGGCTGATCTTGCGCTCGGCCACCAGATTGATGAGGCAGTTGTCCATCGTCAGGCTGCCCTCCTTGGCGCTCGAGAGCATGGCTGACATCATCATCGGGGTCTTGCCCTCACGGATCAGGTTGCGGATGGCCGGCGTGACCACCATGCACTCGGCGGCCAGGACGCGGCCGTGGCCGCTGATGTGGCGCAGCAGCTGCTGGGCCAGCACGGCCTGCAGCGTGCTCGAGAGCACCGTGCGGATCTGGGCCTGGCGGTCCGCCGAGAACGAGCCGACAATACGCTCCACCGAGTCGACCGCGGAGTTGGTGTGCAGCGTGGCGAACACCAAGTGCCCGGTCTCGGCGGCGGTAAGGGCCGTCTCGATCGTGATCGGGTCGCGCAGCTCGCCGACCAGAATCACGTCCGGATCCTCACGCAGCACAGCGCGCAGAGCGTCAGCAAAGCTGCGCGTGTCGCGGCCAATCTCACGCTGGTTGAAGATGCACTTGTCGGGCTGGTAGATGTATTCGATCGGGTCCTCCATCGTGACGATGTGCTTGGACTGGGTATGGTTGATCTCGTCGAGGATCGCGGCCAGCGTGGTCGATTTGCCGCTGCCGGTCTCGCCGCAGACGAGGACGATGCCCTTGTTGAACTTGGAGAAGGTGTTGACCGCCTTCGGCACGCCCAGCTTGCTCAGATCCAGGATCTTGCTGGACAGAATACGAAGCGCGATGGACGAATGCCCCTGCTGACGGAAGATGTTCAGACGGCAGCGGCGGCCGGCGATCGTGCTGCCAAGGTCGAGCTCGCCGATCTGCATATACGTGTCGTAATCGGCCCCGCAGGCCTCGCGCGCGAGCGAATCGCAGTCCTCGTCAGTCAACGGAGAGGGAAAGATGTCCTTCAGCTCGCCGTCCAGGCGGCACTTCGGCGGCAGTCCACAGACAATATGGATATCGGACGCACCCATCGCGGACGCGGCGGTGACGATCTGTTCAACAGTCAGCATAGACATTTTCCTTTCATACGTTCGACTCAAACACTGTCAGTTCTCGGTCAGCAGCGTACGCACGACCTCGGCTACCGAGGTGACACCCTGCTCGACAAGGTCGTCGGCGTTATCAAGCATCGTGGTAAACGCGCCCTTGCGGGCGATGCGCATGAACTCCTGGTGGTTAATGCCGTGCAGGATGCACTGACGCAGCTCGTCATCCATCATCAGCACTTCAAACACACCGATACGGCCGCGATAGCCGGAATTGTAGCAGTGGTCGCAGCCCTTGCCGCGGTAGAACTTGCGCCCCTCGCGCAGCGGCAGCTCGGAGAGCCTCAGCGTCGCCTCATCGGGGAAATCCTCAGTCTTGCAGTGGGTGCAGATCCTGCGCAGCAGGCGCTGCGAGATGACGCCGCGCACGCCGGCGGCGACCAGATAGGGAGCCACGCCCATATCGACCAGACGCGTGATGGCCGAAACGGCGTCCTCAGTATGTAAGGTGGAGATAACAAGGTGGCCTGTCATGGCGGCGCGCATTGCGATCTCGGCGGTTTCACCGTCACGGATCTCACCGACACAGATGATATCAGGGTCCTGACGCAGTACCGAGCGAAGGGCGCTGGCGAAGGTCATGCCGACCTTTTCGTTCATCTGCACCTGGGCGGCGCCGTCGAACTTGACCTCAACAGGATCCTCGAGCGTGATCAGGTTGGTGGACTCACTGATCAGCTCCTGGGCCAGTGTGTACATGGTCGAGGATTTACCGGAGCCCGTGGGACCCACGATCAGGATAACACCGCTGGTCGCGGCCAGCAGCTTGTCGAGCTTCTCGCTCTCGGCCTCGGGCATGCCGATGCCGGCGCGGTTGAGCATCGAGGTGTTGCCGGCCAACAGACGGATAACGGTCTTTTCACCGTAGATCGTCGGCAGCGTGCTGAAGCGCATATCGACCTCTTTGCCGCCGAGCACCATCATGGCGCGGCCGTCCTGAGGGATACGCTTTTCGGTGATATTGATATGGCTCATGACCTTCAGACGCGAGGTCGCCGAATCCTTGAGCTCGGCCGGGATCGTCAGGATCTTGTGCAGGATACCGTCGACACGGATACGCACGACCATGTCGCCCTTGGTGGGTTCGAAGTGGATATCCGAGGCGTTCTCTTCAAACGCGCGCTCGATGATCGAGTTGATCAATCGGATCGTCGGGCCGTCCTCCTCAGCCTCCTGCTGCTCGGGGGCGGGACGGATGCTCTCCTCGGAGATGCCGGCCTCCGAGCGCATCTGCGCAATGGCCCTGGCGGCCTTCTCGTTGCCGTACAGGGCGTTGATCGCGTGCTCGAGCGCCGTATGGGTGGCGATCATCGGGACGATCTTCTTCTTCGAGACCTGCTTGGCCTCTTCGATCGCGTAGAAGTTCAGCGGATCCTCCATCGCGATGAACAGCGTGTCCTTCGATACGCTGACAGGCACGATGCTGTTGTTGACGGCGACCGTCTTCGGGATCCACTCGGACATCTCGACCGGGATATCGATCTTGCTGAGATCTATGAAGTCGATGCCCAGCTGATAGCGGAGCGTATCAATCAACTGCGTCTCCGTGATGAAGCCGTTGTCGATCAGCGTCTGGCCCAGGCGCTTTCCCTGCTCCTTCTGCAGCTTCAGGGCCTCCATCAGCTGGTCGTTCGTTATGATTTTCTGCGATACCAGAATATCGCCCAAACGTTTCCCTTTCATGTTCCCTCGATTCCCGAGCGATCCGGGCTTTTCTTCCCCGCGCCGTTCAGTTGCAAATTGATGACATAATGGTATAAATTTATTATAACACAGAATATCTCATTTGTTAATAGGTTACTTATGTTTTTTTGAATTCTTTGTTTGATGCAATTGAACCCATTTTGCCCGGTCAATGTGTCAAACGCACACTTTTATACGGGTTTTCCGAGCAGCAGGCGAATGCTTCTCCAAAGATACAGCACCATTGACAGCACCAGGCATACAAAGGTCACGGCCGTCAGCACAAAAGAAACCTGAAACGGGATATCGATCCACAGGATATGCAGTACTATGGTCAAGTATAATAGACAGGTGCACAGCTTGCCGTGCCATTCGGCCGAGAGCACCTCGCCGGTCTTTTTGATCGCGGCGAGCGTTGCCGCGCCGCACACCAGTTCCTTGGCGACCATCAGCACGGCAAGCAGACGCAGTACATCAAATCGCGAGAGCAGACACAGCAGCATGCAGAACTCAGTCAGCTTGTCGGCTACAGGGTCGAGGGCCTTGCCCAAGTCGGAGACCAGATCAAACCGGCGCGCAATGAAGCCGTCGACGATATCGGTCAGGCCCGAGAGCAGCAGCACCGCGGCCGTCTCGGCATATTTTTGCTTGGCAAGATAGAGCCACATAAACAGCGGGATCATCAGCAGACGCAGGCAGGTCAGCAGATTGGGGACAGTGAAAATTCGTTTCCTGTTGTCGATTGTCTGTTCGTTCATTGTATGCCTGTACTCCCCCATCCTGCGCTGATCGTTTTCTCAAAGAGCGGTATTATTTGACAGAATTAATTATATCCCGGCCATCGCTTTTTTTCAACCAGAAATTGTAGTAAACGATCCTATGATTTTTACAATAAATAATTGATGCCGTTCTTCTCGCCCCTGACGGGCAACCGAAAAACATGGCAATACTGAAAAGGCAACACCGCACAATACGCCTGCGGCATCTTCCGGAAAAACCGCGCCCTGATTTCGTCACTTTTTCTTGCAATACACAAAGTA
>CACXDT010000259.1 GCA_902766405.1 Oscillospiraceae bacterium | reverse complement strand
TTAACTATGGCATTATACCACAATCATCCCTATTGCGACAAGTCATATTTGATGATATAATACTGGAAAAACAAATTCTTCACAGTTTGTCTACGAATTCTTCCGATTCCGAAGGTATGCCCTATGACTGACATCGAAAGCGTATATGCCATTCCCTCCATAGCCGCGGAGCGGCTGCTGTCCGCGCACGACGGGGATGTGGCTCTGCTATACCTGTACTCCCTCGCCCACCCCGGAGCGCTCGACCGCGAGGCCGCGGCCGGCGCGCTCTGCCGCACACTGCGCGACATTGAGAGCGCCGAGGAGAAGCTGCGGCGGCTCGCCCTGCCGGCAGCCGACGGCGCTGCACCCGCGCAGGCTTCGGCACCGGCCGCCGCGCGCCGCACCGTCACCGTCACGCCCCGCGAAGAGCCGACGGCCGCACAGACGCCGCCGCAGTTCGGCGCCGAGACCATCGTACGCCGTGTCCGGGAGTCGCCCGAGCTCGAGGCCCTGTTCCAGGAATCGGATGCCATCCTCGGCCGCCACACCACGAAGGAGGAGATGGCCCTGCTGCTCGACCTGCACGATGGCTACGGGCTGCCGGTGGACGTGCTGCTGATGCTGCTGCACTACTGCGAGGAGCGCTTCGAGCGCGACGGCCACCGCAAGCCACCCTACCGCTGGGTCTATGCCGAGGGTAAGCACTGGGCCGAGCTCGAGATCCACACGATCGACATGGCCGACGCCCACATCCGCCATCTGGGCGAGCTGCAGGAGAGCGTCTCCCAGGTTCAGCACCTGCTGGGGCTGCAGGAGCGCCGCCTGGCCGCGAGCGAGCGCAGATACATCCAGTCCTGGCTGGAGCTCGGCTTCCCGATCGAGAGTATCGCCATTGCCTACGACAGGACCGTGACCAACACCGGGCGGCTCAAATGGCCGTATATGGACACGATCCTGCGCTCCTGGCACGAGAAAAAGCTCCATACGCCCGCCGAGATCGACGCGGCCGAGCCCCGCCGCCAGGGCGGCACTGAGCCGCGCCGCACCGCACCGGACAAGGCCGTGAACACCGAGGCGCTCGATACACTTATCAATAGTATTTAATGAATAATGAAGACTTAAGACTGAAAAATGAATAATAATGGTGTCGCTTCGCGACAATTATAATTTATCCCCGCAGGGGATACCTCAATTCTTCATTCTTCATTCTTCATTCTTCATTCTTCATTCTTCATTCTTCATTCTTCATTCTTCATTTTTCATTCTTCAATTTTTCAGGAGGTTCCATGGCTTACGACGGAAAATTGCTCGCGCGCGCCCGCACAGCGCTGGAGGCGCGCCGCGCCGATAACCAGAAGGAGCATGAGACGCGCGTGAACACCGTGTACGCGCGCGTGCCTGAGATCCGCCAACTGGACGCACAGATGCGCCGGCAGATGACAGAGCTTGTGCGCGTCACGATCGCCGGCGGCGCCGCCATGCCGGAGAAGCTGGAGCTGCTGCGCCGCGCCAATCTGGACACGCAGGCGCGCCGCGCTGAGCTGCTGGTGGAGCATGGCTGGCCGATCGACTATCTCGACGAGATCGTCTCCTGCCCCAAGTGCCGCGACACCGGCGTATACGGGGGGAAGCCCTGCGAATGCCTTGTCCGGCTCTACAACCGCGAGCTCACCCGCGAGCTCAGCGCGCTGCTGCAGGGCGACGAGAGCTTCGAGCGTTTCGATCTCTCGCTCTACAGCGACGCCCCCGACGAGAACGGCACAGTCCCCCGTGAGGTCATGCGCCGTGTCAAAGCCGCGTGCGAAAAATACGCCGAGAACTTTCCGAATGTGTCCTCGAACCTGCTGTTCCAGGGCGAAACCGGGCTCGGCAAGACCTATCTCTCGGCCTGCATCGCGCGCGTTGTTTCCGGCAAGGGTTTTTCCGTCTGCTACGACAGCGCCGCCGCCGCGCTCGAGACCTTCGAGCGGCAGCGCTTCAGCCGCGACACCGACGCCGCCGAGGCGGCCGGCGCGCGCGTCGAGCGGATGCTCGACTGTGATCTGATGCTGCTCGACGATCTCGGGACCGAGATGGTGACAAGCCTGAGCACGAGTGCGCTGTACACGCTGCTGAACACGCGTCTTGTCAACGGCCGCCGCACCGTCATCAGCACCAACTGCAGCGACGAGGAGCTGCGCCGCCGCTATCCCCAGCCCATCTGCTCGCGGCTCGAGGGCGAATTTCTGCACCTGCCCTTTGTGGGGCAGGACATCCGGCTGTTGAAAAAGAAATAATCTTTCCCCTTTTCCGCGCATATTTTTGCGCAAAATCCAGGTTTATTCCGTCTCTTTTTGCTTGCAAAACGTGAAAAAAAGCTTGTATTCCGCTCTCTTGCACAGTATAATATCCTCAGTTTCACACTTCATGATCACAAGACAGTCTTGGAGGTAGCCATGGCTAAGAACACGCACCGCGCCGGGGATCGAAAGGACGGGCGTCTGATCCGCACCCTCTCCCCCTACGCGAAATTTGTACCGTTTATCATGCCGCAGCGCAATGACCGGCTTGTCCATTACGAGGAGAGCTTTGAGATCACCAAGGCCGACCGTTTTCTGCGCAGTCTGCGTCAGGACGACGCCTATAAGGGCATCGGGTTTTTGCATTTTATCGTCGCCGCCTACGTCCGCTGCCTGTGCAGCCTGCCGGGCATCAACCGCTTTATCGCCGGACGGCGCATCTACGCGCGCAACAGCATCGAGGTGCTGATGACAGTCAAGCGCGAGCTCGCTCTCAATGCCGAAGAGAGCTCCATCAAGGTCCGCTTTGAGCCGACCGACACGATCTACGACGTATACAGCAAGATGAAGGCCGCCACAAACGAGATCAAAGACCTCTCTGCTGATCCCAACAACACCGACCAGTTTGCCGACATGATCGCCCGCCTGCCCCGCTTTCTGGTTCGCTTTGCGCTGACCGTGCTGCGCATCGGTGACTACTTTGATTTGCTCCCGGCCTCGCTGCTTGAGCTCAGCCCCTTCCACGGCTCGATGATCATTACCGACCTCGGCTCGCTGCGCATCGGCCCGGTCTACCACCACATCTATAATTTCGGCACGCTGCCGATGTTCATCGCCTTCGGAGCCAAGTACCACAAGTACGAGATCACCGACGCGGGCAAGGTGGAAAAGCGCAAGTACATCGACTTGAAGATCGTCATTGACGAGGGCATCTGTGACGGCCACTACTATGCCCAGCTGCTGCAGGCCTTCCGCTATATCTTCCAGCACCCGGAGATGCTGGCCACCCCGCCGACAACCGTCAGGGAAGATATCCGATAACTCATAACTTTGTCTCCACGTCCGCCGTTGGCGGACGTAAGCGGGCAATAGCCCGCAGCTGACGCACAACGCGCGTCAGCTGGAGACGAC
>CACXDT010000258.1 GCA_902766405.1 Oscillospiraceae bacterium | reverse complement strand
CTCTTTTCCACCGGGCGCTTCCGCGACCTGAGCGAAGCGAGGTAGTCCCTTTAGGGAAAGCGCCCCTACGGCCGGAACGGACTTTTTTCACAGCCCCGTTTTTGGATAAGGCACGGGGAAATATAATTGGTTCCGTTCTTAATCAATTCTTAAGGATTTCCCCACTTGGATAGTAAAGTGTTTTCCTGTAGAATACACCCGAGGTGAAGAGAGATGCCGACGATACTGATCTGCGATGACGAAAGGGATATTGTCTCCGCGCTGGAGATCTACCTGCGTGCCGAGGGCTATGAAACCGCGGCGGCTTATAACGGGCGCGAGGCTCTGGATCTCCTGCACCGGCAGGAGATCCACCTGGTGCTGCTGGATATCATGATGCCGGAGCTGGACGGGATCTCCGCACTGGCAAAAATCCGGCAGGAGAGCAATGTCCCGGTCATCCTGCTGACGGCGAAGAGCGAGGACACCGACAAGGTGCTCGGACTCAATGTCGGCGCGGACGACTATGTCACCAAGCCCTTCAACCCCGTGGAGCTGATTGCCCGTGTGCGCTCGCAGCTGCGGCGCTATCTGCAGCTCGGCGGAGGCGAGGTCCGGCGCGATACGCTGCAGCTCGGCACGATCGAGCTCGACGATAAGCGCAAGGCCGTTACGCGCGACGGCGAGCCGGTCTCGCTGACCCCACGGGAGTACGATATCCTGAAATTCCTGCTGCAGCACCCTGGCGAGGTCTTCTCCCCCGGCGAGCTCTATCGGCGCGTCTGGAACGAGGAGCCCTACGGCGCCGAGAGCACGGTCGCGGTACACATTCGCCACCTGCGCGAAAAGCTCGAGATCACCCCGGCCCAGCCGCGCTATATCAAAGCGGTCTGGGGGCAGGGTTACAAAATAGAAGAATAAGGATTGTATCAGAAATGGAGGATTAGCATGAATCGACTAAAAGGAAGTCTGGCGGCGAAGATCGCTGCCATTATCCTGCTGGCCGTGAGCGGCCTTACGCTCTGCGCCGCGATCTTCTCTATCGCCTGGCTTGATAACCAGGGCGCATACCAAAACAAGAGCATCGAAAGTGTCCGCGCGGCCTTCATCGACAAGCGGCTGCAGATCACCTGTTTTGATCTGCTGGAGCGCATGCGGGCCTATGCGGTCAGCTCGGCCTATGACAGCACGGTGTGCTTTGTACTGCTGGATCAAAACGGGCGTGTGCTGGCCGGCAATGGTAACGACACGGAGAGCGTCGAGCGCACGCTCGCGGTGCCGGTGGGGGACTATTACGGCGGGCTGTATTTTATATCCGAGAATCAACCACTGATAACAGGGGACAGATTCACCCGGAGCTACAGTTCCGGTTATGGCTACGAGATGGCACCTGTCCCAACGCCGTCTGTCACGCCCACGCCTGTTCCGACGGGCAGCCCGGAGGAGCAGACCGGGGAGGCGTCCGCCATGGCGGGGACTAAGGTCTACACCGTGAGTCTCGCCTGGACCAGGGCGAGCGAAAGCGAAGAGCTGGACAGGGAGCTTGGCGCCTATGAACGCCTTTACCCGCTGCGGTATACGCTGATCGCACTCGGTGCGGCGGCCCTGCTGCTGGCGGTGCTGTTGCTTGTGTTTTTGCTGGCCGCGGCCGGCCATCACGACGCCTCCGACGCGGTCAGGGCGGGCGTGATCGAACGGATACCGTTTGATATTCTGTTTTTGATCGGCGGCACGGGCGTCTCTGCGCTGGTGATGATCATCGACACAACCTTCAACAGCCGACAGCTCGTGCTGAGCTATGTGATCGCGGCGATCTGCCTGACCCTCGCCGGTCTGCTGATACTTTTGTTCCTGATGAGCGCCGCTGTGCGGCTCAAGCAGAAGACGCTGCTCTCCGGCTGTCTCTGCTGGCGTGTTCTGCTCTGGGGCTGGCAATGGCTCAAGAGGGCGTTCCGCGCCGCGCTGGCCCTGCTGCACGGCCTCCCGCTGGTGTGGAAGTGGCTCCCGCTGTACGCGGTACTGCTGCTGATCGATTGGTGGCTTTCCCTCAGCTTTCGCTATGATACGGATATGCTGTTTTTGGTATTCCTGCTCCGCTGGGGGCTTGTCGCGGCGGCGGTCCTCTACGCCGTGCTCTGCCTCCGTCGGCTGCGGGAGGGAACTCGTGCGATAGCGGATGGCAAAGAAACGGTTGTGATCGACACGAAATATATGATCGGCGACTGCAAGGCCCAGGCGGAGGATCTGATGCACATCCGCGACGGTCTCAGCCGTGCCGTGGACGAACGCATGCGCGCGGAGCGGCTGCGCACCGAGCTGATCACCAATGTCTCGCACGACATCAAGACCCCGCTGACCTCGATCGTCAACTATGTCGATCTGCTCTCGCGCGAAGAGCTGCCGGAGGGCAAGGCCGCCGAATACCTCGCGGTGCTGCAGCGCCAGTCGGCACGGCTGAAAAAGCTGACGGACGACCTTGTGGAGGCATCCAAGGCCTCGACGGGCAATCTCCCCGTGACCGTGGAGCCGCTCGACCTGGGCGTGCTGATGGAGCAGCTGCAGGGTGAGTACGGCGAGAGACTGACAGAAAAGCAGCTGAAGCTGATCGTTACAAAGCCGGAAGCGAAGGTCACGGTGCGCTCTGACCCGCGCCACCTCTGGCGCGTACTCGACAACCTGATGAACAATGTGCTGAAGTACGCCATGCCCGGCACGCGGGTCTATCTCGACTGTGAGATCGAAAACGGTAGACCGGCCCTGCAGCTGCGGAACATCTCCGCCGAGCCGCTGCCTATACGCCCGGAGGAGCTGACCGAGCGCTTCGTGCGCGGCGACAGCGCCCGCAGCACCGAGGGCAGCGGCCTGGGGCTGGCCATCGCCGCAAGCCTCTGCAAGCTGCAGAACATCGAGCTCAACCTTGTCATCGACGGCGATCTGTTCAAGGTGACGCTGCTGTTCCCGTAAGCTCACGGTAGGGAAATGCAGAATGCCGGATACGACAACAAGCCCACCGGCCAATGCACCGGCGGGCTTGCGTTATCATAGGGGGGCTTCGCAGAGCGTTATTGCCCTATCAGCGGAGATTTTCGAGACAGTCCACGATCCTGGAGACCGTGACCAGCCGGGAGGCGTCCTCGTCGGAGATCGTGGTGCCAAACTCGTCCTCCGGCCCCGGGATCGGCTCGACGACATCCAGGGCATCGGCTCCCAGGTCGTCAGGATGACTGGCCTCCCTGTTTCACGATGCTTTTTTGTCGGCGGGGCCGTCCGGGGACACCGCAGAGTCGACGCTTTTGCCGTAGACGACATAGCGCTGGAATAAGAACTCGGTGACAAAGTTCAATGCCATGTTGATCGCCGTCACAAGATACTCGTTCCAGCCGAGCCTGTCGGCCAACTGGTGCTCCAGCAGTGTGGTCAGCGGCGTAAAGACCGCGTAGTAGCAAGCCACCTTGAACATGGCGACCGGCACATTTTCGTCGGAGCGGAAGGTATACCTGCGGTTGAGCGTGAAGTTCCACAGCACGCTCAGCACCAGCGCGATCAGGTAGCTCAGCCAGTAGGGGAGATGCAGCAGCTCGTTGAGCAGGGCAAAGCTGACGATCTGGATGATGCCCGCGCTGATGGAGAACAGCGTGAACTTGACAGCGCGCAGAGTCTCGCGGTGGGATGCGAAAAATTCCTTGATTCCTTTCATGACGGGTATTCCTTTTCTTATGATGACAGGGAAAGTATAAGCCAACAATAGGAAAAATGCAAGCAAAAGTCTGTTTTCCCCCAATGCGCTGCTACATAATCCCTGCCCGGGAGCCATAGACTGTCTCTGAGAAAAGGAGGGGTGCTCTTGAAGAAAATCCAATGGCCGCGCCTGATCGCGGCGCTGCTGCTGCCGCTCGCCGTCGGCGGACTGTCGGCCTGGCTGACCGGAAGCTTTTCGGCAGTCTATCAGAGTGTCTATAAACCGCTGCTCTCGCCGCCGGGCTGGGTATTTCCGGTGGTGTGGACCGCGCTGTATCTGCTGATGGGTTGGGCGAGTTATCTCGTCTGGACGGCCGACGCGCCGCAGGGCGAGAGGAAAGAGGCTCTGACGCTCTACGCCGTGCAGCTGATCTTCAACTTCATCTGGCCGCTGCTCTTTTTCCGCTGGCGGCTGTGCTGGCCGGCTCTCGTATGGCTGGCGCTGCTGTGGCTGCTGATCTTACTGACAAAACGCCGCTTTGCTCTCATCGACCGCGGGAGCGCCCGGCTGCTGATCCCGTATCTTGCCTGGGTGACCTTTGCCGTCTATCTCAACCTCGGCGTGTGTCTGCTGAACTAAGGAAACGCTGAATAAATCGCCGCGCACGTCCTGACGGCATATTTTCCGTCTGATTTTGTCTGCTCTGCATAAGTTCGCGTTAACCAAATCAAAGATTTGGACGCTCACTTATCGAAATCTTGAAATACACAATGCGACTCACTTCGCTCGCATGCATAAGTTCGCTTAGCCAAATCAAAGATTTGGAAGCTCACTTAAGTATTTCTGCGATTTCTCGCCTTCATCAGGCGAAAAATCTGCTCGTCAATCAGCACACTTCGATTTAATCAGCGCTTCCCTAAAAACCCCCTCCGGCAAATTCGTATTCCCATTGCGGATTTGCCGGAGGTCTTTTTCGGCATTTTGCGCAGACCGGGTGGGCGACCGCAAGGAATCATCTCCAGAGCGAGTTTTTCATAGCCGCTCTTTTCTTTTTGACAAAACATGACAAAAAAACGCGAACATAATAGCTTTATCTTGCATGTTATGCATAAATGTGTTAGAATGCTGACAAGATCATGGACAATGGGGTAGTGGATGGAAAAAAGGGGGAATGTGTATGGTTGAACACGCCAAGATCATCACACTGGCGGGCAAGGGCGGCGTCGGAAAGACCTCGATCTGCGCCTGCATCGTGCGCGAGCTGGTCAGGACTTATCCGGACAAGCGCATCCTCGCCATCGACGCCGACCCGGCTGTCGGGCTCTCGGTCGCACTCGGCGTGGATGTACACCTGACGCTCGACGACATCCGCCAGGGCATCGTCGACACGGTCGAGAACGGCGACACGCGCGAGGCGCTGGAGCTCTTAAGCGAGGCGCGTTTCCGCATCTTCGACGCGCTGGTCGAGATGCCGGGCTTTGCCTTCCTGGCCATCGGCCGGCCCGAGGGCTCGGGCTGTTACTGCAAGGTGAACTCCTATCTGAAGGAGGTCATCGGGATGCTCGCCAACCAGTTCGACTATGTCGTCATCGACGGTGAGGCCGGCATCGAGCAGATCAACCGCCGTGTGATGGAAAAGGTCACCCATCTTCTTCTGATTACCGACCAGAGCAAGAAGGGCACGCAGGTCATCACGACCATCAAGGATGTGGCCGATGAGCTGATCGCCTACGAGCGCGTCGGCGCGATCATCAACCGCGTCACGAACCCCGAGCTTGTCGCCGGGATGCAATGCCCGGTCGAGGTGCTGGCCGCGATCCCGGCCGACAGCGGCTTTGCCGCCAACGACATCCAGGGCAAGTCCGTGATGGAGCTGCCGGAGGATTCCGCGATCCTCCAGGGCGTGCGAACGGCACTTCGTCAGATAGAAATACTGTAATTTTTGGGAAAAAGAGGTGTACCATTTGAAAGACCTGAAGCATCTGATCTACTTTGAGAAGCTTCTGGATGAGGCCAACAACGAGCTGATCCGGCAGGCTCAGGACGACGGCGGCGTCTGCCTGGGCTATACCTGCTTCCACATTCCCGAGGTACTGCTGAACGTTGACAACTGCTTCTCCACGAGGCTGCGCGCCCCAAAGACCGGCTCCATCGACATCGCGACCTATTACATGTCCAATTACACCTGCGAGTTTGCCCGCGCCCTGCTCGAGCGCGCGATCGAGGGCGGCTATCAGTATCTCGACGCGCTGATCGGTGTGGACGCCTGCTCGATGATGAACCGTAGCATGGAGCACTTCGAGCTCCTGAATGTCAACACCAAACCCAAGTTCTTCGTCTCACACTGCGACATACCCTATAAAATCACGGACTACACGGTCGACTCCTATGTCAAGCAGATGCAACTGCACGTCTTAGACGAGATCCACGAGCGCTTCGACACCGATATCTCGGAGGAGGCCATCCGCGCCGCGGTTGCCGAGCACAACGAGATGTGCCGCATCATGACCGAGATCGGCGAGCTGCGCCGCGCCGACAACCCGGTCATCACGGGCTATGAGTTCCATATCCTGTGCCTCGTGTCCTATGTCTGCCCGACAAAGCTGATCACGCCCTACCTGCGCGAGACGCTGGAGGAGCTGAAGACCAGGGAGCCCGACGAGAAACCGGCCTTCCGCGCCCGCGTGGCGATCGTCGGCTCGGAGATCGACGACCCCAACCTTACAAGATTGATCGAGGATGTCGGCGCCCTCGTGGTATCCGACCGCTACTGCTATGGCTCGAAGCCCGGGCGTGAGATCATCGAGCTCAACGACGACGAGCCCGCCCTGCGCCAGATCTGCCGGCACTACATGGAGGTCTCGGAATGCGCGCGTTACATCGCCGACGAAAAGGTGCACCAGCGGCGCGAGACCGCCGATCGTCTGGCCAGAGAGTTCAAGGCCGAGGGCATCATCTACGAGCAGATGAAATACTGTGACTACTGGGGCTTCGAGCGCGCCCTCGTCAGCCACATCATGGCCGAGGAGTACGGCTGGCCCGTGCTGTCCATCGACCGTCTGTACAATAACGGCAACTCCGGACAGCTGCGCACCCGTGTCCAGGCCTTTGTTGAGTCCCTGGAGATCAAGCGCATCCACAAGGAACAGAAGGAGGGGATCGCGTAATGGCAAAGAAGGAAACCGTGAAATTTCCGAATCCCGCGTTCTGGAAATGCAGAGACAATATCGACTGGAAGGCCCAGGGCGAAAACCTTAAGGAGGTCGTGGGCATCTTCGGCGAGATGCTCAGGGAGACCGACTGGAAGGCCGTCGGCAAAAAGATGGCCGACGACTTCAAGGATGACGGCCGCCGCATCAAGGAGGAATTTGACGCGGTCATGGCGATGACGCCCGAGGAGCGCAAGGATCTGCTGATCAACGGCGAGAAACACCTCGGCCGTCTCTATCGCAAGGGCGCGATGGCCACGGTCCGCCGCGAGTGGCGCGGCGTCGAGGACACGGCCTACGATTTCTACGAGTGGGGACGGATGTGGCTGATGCTGCTCTCGACCTTCTCGCGCGATCTGATCCCGGCGCTCAACTCCGCCCTCCACTACCGCTGGATGATCTCGTATTTCTGCTGCCACGGCTTCATGGACAAGAATATCATGGGCCTGCGCGGCTCGAACCTGCGCATGAGCCACCTGCTGATCTACGATATCTTCCGCTACGTCGCCGAAAACTTAGTGTTCCTCTCGAAGGCCGACAAGAAAAACGGCAACAGCGAGGAGCTCAACCAGAAGCTCGTCACCTTTGACGAGATGACCATGGGCCAGATCATGGCCGGCTTCCCCGACCTGCTCGGCATCCCGCACCAGCTGCTGCCGGTGTTCCTGGTGTCCGAGATCGACCAGCTGGTCTGCGTGCCCTATATCGACGCGGTCGAATCCTTCGGCCTGCCCTCCGACACCTGCCCGGTCCCGTCCTCTGAGTGCGGCTCGCTGGTGCTCGACGCCGAACCGCACATGGGCTCGATGTTTATCTCGAGCTCCATGCCCTGCGACGGTTCGACCATGGCGTCGTCCTACTTCTCCCGCCGCTTCCCCGACGTGCCGGTCTACCACCTGTGCTTCCCGGTGCGCTATCTGGACGAGTCCACCGTGCAGATGGGCGCCGAGGATATCCGCGAATGCATCAGGTTCATCGAAGAGCGCACAGGCGCCAAGTGGAACTGGGACGCCTACTTCACCCAGATCAAGCGCTTCAACGCCGAGACCGAGTACGAGCTTGAAAAGTGGGAGATCAACAAGTCGGCCTACCCGCAGCTGCTCGGCCCCTGCTACGAGCTCTACCGCAAGTGGAACTACGAGATGGACGGCGGCGCCGACCCGCGCACCTTCGAGACGCAGAAAAAGGTCAGTAAAATCCTCAACGAGGCCTATCAGCGCCGCGAGGAGGCCTGGCACGGCAAGATGAAGTACCGCGCGCTCGTGTGGTCCTGCCCGGCGCACTACTACGCCAACTTCTCCAACTGGGCGGCCAACTGCTGGGGCATCAACGTCCTGGTCGAGATGGAGTCGCCGAACTTCACCAAGCCTCTTGAGACCGAGGATAAGGAAGAAGCGCTGCGTGACCTCGCGCGCCTGTACGAGCGCAT
>CACXDT010000257.1 GCA_902766405.1 Oscillospiraceae bacterium | reverse complement strand
TCTTGGCAGTTCTCAGCTTCTGATGCTCGGATAAAGCTAAAACATCTCTATCCGGAAATAAAGTTTTAAGTGTTACAGGCTACTACGGTCGTATTGGGCTTAGTGCCGTTTATTTCAACTGCCGTCTATTATGAGACAGCCCATGATTCACATGCTCACGGCGGTTTTCTCTATTCGCCGGAGAAGAAATTGGCGATCCTCTCGAGGAAACCGGCGATCTTCTGCATCGTTTCACCGAGGCGCTGAAAAAAGCCAACGGCCTTTTCGCCGTTTTCCTTAACAGTCTCCAAGGTCTGTCGGGCGCTCTCCGCGCTCTTTTTGAGATTCTCGGGATTCAGCTTAGAAAAGCTGCGGCATAGATCCCGCAGCATACCGACCTGATAGTCGCTCAGCCTGACATGGAACTTCGCGGCAATTTCGTTGATCCGACGGTTCAGCTCCTCGTCAGAGAGACCGCCGAGCTCGGCCGCTCTGTCCTTCACCTCGCCGATGATCTGATTGGTCTCCGCCGTCCCAAGCGCCTGACTCAGCTCGCCGGTGGTCGTCAACTCCTGGGTTCCGGCGTCGGTCATGTTCTCGTCCATAGCGCTTCCCGTGATATCGGCATAGGCCTTATACACGCCGGCGAGCGCCGCCGTGCCGCTGACCGGGAAAGGCGCCGTGACGATCACGCGCGCGTCGGTGATGCCGGCTGTGCAGAGTGCCTGAATGATCATATCCCGGCTGGCCCAATTGACATTGCTGACCGTGACATCGAGCCCCGAGCCGCTCGGCAGCAGTTCGAAATACACGCAGGAGACACTGCGCGTGCCGAGCTGCTCGTCCGAGACAAAGCCCTGCAGCACGCTGCGCTCCTCGGCGTTGGTGAGCGTGAGCTCACCAACCGAGCCGCGGGCGATACCGAGATTGGCGTAGACCTGTGCGATCTGCTCGCCTGTCAGGTCGGCCCCCACCACCACGCGGGCTGAGGGCGCATCGGCAAACGCGGGAACCGCAATGCCGAGGACCAGCAGCAAAATCAGCAGCGCACAGAGCACACGGACGACCAGCTTCTGTGTCTTGGAATGCAATACAGACACCTCCTTCACACGAACTGAATTTTATATTATCACAAATAACTCTGCTTGAAAAGCACATTTTGTTTGCATCAGTAAAAAAGCTCCCGCGGTTTTTCCGCGGGAGAAAACACTCTGTCGTGATCATGAACCGATCGCGGTCACCCGCGCGGATCAAAGGCGTAATTGTTGGGGTTTCGCAGCAGGTTGGCCCAGGTCTCACCGGTGTCGATGCGGAAGAGGTAGAAGCCGTCGCGGCAGTATTTGCTGTCAAGATTGCCGTTGGCGTCCTTCAGCCCGGTGTTCACATCAACATAGTTGCAGCCGCTGCGCGTGCAGTAATCCTTCAGATACTCATTATAGGCATTGATCTTGGCGTTATTGATGCGGGAATTGTCGTGGCCGGAGGCGACCGGCGTGATGGACTGGACAAAGATCCGCACATCGGGGTTTGTCTCCTGAATTGCCGTGATCAGGTCACTCCATAGCTTTTTGTAGGCTTCATCCTCGACACGGCCGATATCCTCGATGCCCAGCACCAGAAAAACCTTATTACAACCGCTGGCCTTGGTCGCATTCGGGATGCTGTACCAGCCGCCGCGGTAGGCCAGTGCCATCGAACCGTTGACCGCGGAGGACAGCGTAAAGCTTGTGCGCGTCAGGAAGAGGGCGTCACCCAGACCGCCGTTGCTGTGCTCGCCATAATAGGCCAAGGTCCCGCAAACGTCACCGCCAATAAACAGCGCATCGTCGAACCAGGACGGCTCCATCAGATCGACAGGGATCGCGGTATCGACCAGCTGCGGCGTCACCACCGGGGCCGCCACGTCTGACGGGGTATCGGTGTCTGGCACTTCATCAGGAACGGTTGGAGGCGCGGTCACGACAGCGTCGGCCATCTGCGTGGCGTCGAGGATCATGACGCCGTTGTCGGAAACAATGCCGCTGTCGGACACGGCGTCATTGCCGACCGGGATCGGTGTCGCATTGGGCGCGGTCGACCAGTTCTGGCCGTCAGCAAAAATCGACTGCTGTCCCCCCTGTCCCCTCGTCTCTTCATAATAGGCACGGGTAGAACAGGAGGCGAGAATCAGCGCCAGCAACGACAACACTACCGCCAACTGTAACTTCTTTTTCATAGCTGTATCCCCCTATCCTCCGCCCAATACGGGACGGGTCAACATAATACAAAAAGAATTATAGTATAATCATCCGATCTTATCAAGACAGAATTCAACAAATTCAGACAAAAGTTTTATCCGTGCTTCGGTCAGCTGACCGTCCGGGAGAAAATGCCTGCCTGTTCTTCGCTCCCGGGTATGATAAACAGCGACACATACCGGCCCTCGCGGACAGCAACGGCGTGCCGCGTGATCTCATACTGATCGGGAAGGTAATCCTTCATCTCCTCACTCCTGGCCTCGATGCGCGCCTGAGCCGCAGCAAGGATCCGCAGGGCGGCCTCTTCGTCCGCAGCCTCAAACAGCCAGATCTCATCAACGCGCACACTGTCGCCGCAGATTGCGGCAATGCCCTGTGTGTAATCCTCCGGCGCGATGCCGTAGGCGTTATAGACCGTGGCGGCGGAGAGCTTCACCATGTCTTCCAGTTCCGCTTCGGCGGCCAGGCCGTCATAGTATGCCTGCAGATCTTCCCCCTGCCTGTCCTCCCCCGCGCCCCATTCTCCGGAGAGATCGCGCGAATAATTGGCCGGATCCTTCAGCGCCTCACACCAGAGCGCACCGGCATCGAGGATCAGATGGACATACCCGTCCCGGCAGAGCTCAGCGCGCAGCGTACCGTCGTCGTCCTTGAAGCTGCCTGCCACATCGACATAGCAGCAGTCATTTTCGTCACAGTAGGCACGCAGCAGCTCGTTATAACGGTCGATCCGTGCATTTGTCAGGGCGTTGTTCGGCAGCGATTTGGCCATTGGGGTGACTGACTGAAAGAAAATGCGGACCTCCGGTGCGTTCTCGCGGATCCCGTCGACAAGCGCGCTCCACAGCGATGCATAGCGCCCGTCATCGTAGCTGCCGACATCGTTCATCCCAAGCAGGAAAAAGACTTTTTTCGCCCCTGTCTGAGGCAGCAGGGCGTTTGGCATGTAGCCGCCGCCGCGGTAATAGAGCAGCATCGAGCCATTGACGGCCGACGTGATCGAGTAGTTCGTACGGCAGAAGAACAGCGCCGCGCCGAGTTGGCTGTGCTGCTCGGCGTAAGCCTGCAGCGTGCCGGCGATCGAATCGCCGATGAATATCGCGTCGTCAAACCAGCTGTCCTCAAGCTGTTCCTCCGGCGTATCCGCCGCAGCAGCAAAAACAGGGAGCCGCGTGAAGGCGCACAGCAGCACGCTGAGACAAAGCAGTACAGCGGCGATCTCACAGCGGCGGCGTTCCACGACAGACTCCCCCTTTATTCTATGTACTTTTCAGTATATTACAGAATATTGAAGAAAGCAAGAGGAAAGTTACGTAAACCTGCAAAACAGTTATGTAAACCTTTCCGGCTTGCCCTCTGTGTCGATACGGCCCTCGGCGGTATGTCGGTATCATTCCTCCATGGCGCGGAAGCGCTCGAGAAAGCTGTGCAATTCGCCCTCGGTTTTATAGGCCGGAAAGGTGTCGAGACTGACGGAATGGATCGCGCGGAAGATATTCTTTTCGATATTCGGATTGGTCTTTCGCAGCTCGCGCAGCAGCAGCTTGATCTCCTGGCGCTTGCTGTTCCCTACACCGTCGGCGCTGTTGTGGATCCGCTCGGTCAGGCGGCAGGCGCACTGGATGAAGCTGAGCTCGTTATAGCGGCACCAGGCGAGGATGTCCTCCTCGTGGATGGCGTACATCGGACGGATCAGCGTCATACCGGGGAAGTTTTTGCTGTGGAGCTTTGGCAGCATGGCCTGAAGCTGTGCGCCATAGAACATGGCCATGACCGTCGTCTCGATCACATCGGAGAAGTGGTGGCCGAGCGCGATCTTCCGGCAGCCGAGCTCCTTGGCCTTCGCGTAGAGCGCGCCGCGCCGCATACGGGCGCAGAGATAGCAGGGATTTTGCTGCACCGAATCCGCCGCGGCGAAGATGTCGCTCTCGAAAACCGTGATCGGGATGCGCAGCAGCGAAGCGTTATCCTCAATTTTATGACGGTTCACCGGGGCATAGCCCGGGTCCATGACGAGGAAAACCAGCTCGAAGGGGAAATCGCTGTGCTTTTGCAGCTCCTGCAGGAGCTTGGCCATCAGCATCGAGTCCTTGCCGCCCGAGATGCAGACCGCGATTTTGTCGTTGGGCGCTATCAGCTCATAATCCTTAATAGCCTGTATAAACGGCGTCCAGAGTGTTTTCCGGAATTTGGTGTTGATGCTGCGCTCGATGAGCTGGCAGCGGTCGAGCTCTCTTTTCATAGTGTCTCCTGTTCTTTTGCTGTTTTCCCGGCGCACAGCAGGTCGCGCACGACTTCTCCGGCCAGGATCAGCCCCGCCGCCGAGGGCGTGAACGAGACCGAGCCGGGAATGTCGCGCCGGTCTGGACTCTCCCGGCGGGCCGCGGCTTCCAGTTCGGGGTCGGGCGTGATGGGCGGCTCTTTCGAGTATACGACCTTCAGATGCTCGATGCCGCGTTTTTTGCACTCCTTGCGCATGACGCGCGCCAGCGGACAGATGCTGGTGTCGTAGATATCGGCGATTTCAAAGCGCTCGGGGTGCAGCTTGTTCCCCGCCCCCATCGCGCAGATAATCGGCGTTCCGGCCGCGCGCGCCTTTTCGACCAGGGCGAGCTTGCCCGTGACGGTGTCGATCGCATCGACGACATAGTCGTAGCGTGTAAAATCAAACTGTCCCTCGGTCTCGGGCAGGAAGAAGCAGCGGTACGGCGTCACGGCGCAGTCGGGGTTGATGTCGCGCACGCGTGCGGCAGCCGCATCGACCTTATACTGGCCGATCGTGCTGTGCAGCGCGATGATCTGCCGGTTGAGGTTGGAGAGGGCGACCGTGTCGCTGTCGATCAGTTCCAGCGCGCCGACACCGGCGCGGGCCAATGCCTCAACGACATAGCCGCCGACGCCGCCGACGCCGAACACGGCCACACGCGCGCGGCGCAGCGTATCCATGGCCGCACGACCGAGCAGCAGCTCGGTGCGGGAAAAGCGCTCGTTCATGGACGCACCTCACAGATCGTGCCGCCGCCGAGCACCGTATCGCCGTCATAGAGCACCAGCGCCTGGCCGAGCGTCGGCGCGCGCTGCGGCTCGTCAAAATCGACGCGCAGGCGGCCGCCCTCCATGACGGCGGTACAGGGCTGCTCCCGGTGGCGCGAGCGGAGCTTCGCACAGCAGCGCAATTCCCCCTCAACGCCGGGGATGGCGATCCAGTTCAGGGCGTCGGCATAAACCGTCCGATGCCAGAGCGCCTCGCCGTGCGTCAGGCGAACCTCGTTGCGCGCAGCGTCCACCCCGGCGACGTACCAGGGCGCCGTGCTCGCGAGGCCCAGCCCCTTGCGCTGGCCGACCGTATAGCGGATGATGCCCTGATGTCTGCCGACGACGCGGCCTTGGGGATCGACAAAGTCCCCGGCGGGAAAGCGCTTCCCGCTGTGGCGCTCGACAAAGGCGGCATAGTCGCCGTCGGGCACAAAGCAGATGTCCTGCGAGTCGTGCTTGCGGGCGTTGAGAAAGCGCAGCTCATCGGCCAGGGCGCGGGCCTCTTCCTTTGTGTAGTCCCCCAGCGGGAAGCGCACGCGCTTAAGCTGCTCCTGACTGAGCAGATAGAGAAAATAGCTCTGGTCCTTCGGCTCATCCAGCCCTTTTTTCAATAGCCAGCGCCCGCTCGGTGCGTCATAGGTGACGCGCGCATAGTGCCCCGTGACCACGAGCTCGAGCCCGCGCTCGTCCGCGGCCTCCATCAGGCGGCCGAATTTCAGTTTTTTATTGCAGATAATGCAGGGGTTCGGCGTGCGGCCGCTCTCATAGGCCGCGACGAAGGCGTCCTCGACCTCGCGCGCAAACTCCGCGCGGCAGTCGAGCACCGTGTGCTCGATCCCCAGCGCGCGGCAGACGGCCGCGGCATCGGCAATGTCGCGCTCGGTGCGCGCGCTCTCCTGCAGACGCATCGTGACGCCGTGCGCGCCGCAGCCCTGCCGCAGCATCAGCGAGGCCGCCACCGAGGAATCGACCCCGCCGCTCATGGCGATCAGGGCCTTCATGGCAGGCTCCTTTCGCCGGAAACAAGAATAATGACAGTCAAGTCAAACCAGCCTCTCTATATTATTCTACAATTCAGGGTATACGGCGGCGCTTTATCCCAGTGTCATACACAGCCAGCATACGGCGAGCGCAAGGAAAAGCTGCACACCCGGCGCCGTGAAGATCGTTTTCATACGGACACCGTCTCTGGACAGTCGCTGCTCCCGCAGGGCAAAGATAAACAGCACCGCGCCGAAGAGCGAGAGCAGGAACAGCGCACAGACGTACACAAGCAGGGGCAGCACGCCCGGTTCACGCAGTACCGAGGAGAAGAGTGCCTGGCTCATGCTGTCGGGGGAGACGGCGCTGCCTACTCTCACCAGCAGCAGCGGCAGCACAAGGGTGCTCATCGCATTGATCAGCATATGCAGCGCCGCGCTGTAGCGCAGCCGCCCGGTTTTAAGGTACACATAGCCAAACACCAGCCCCAGCAGGAAGGCATAGCAGCTCTGGCTGACACTGCTGTGGAACAGGCCGAACAGCAGCGCCGCGCCGAGCAGCGCTGTCCGCTCGCCATAGGGCCGCAGACGGTCGATCAGACTGCGGCGAAAAACGGTCTCCTCCATCAACGGCGCGGCGACCGCGAGCAGCAGGGCCTGCAGAGCCGGTTGCTCTGCGGACAGGGCCGCCATGGGCAGAGAGACGTGGAACGGCCAGAGCAACCGAAAAAGCCCCTCGAACAGCCGACCGACAAGATTGCCGCCGTATGCGGCAAACAGGCAGACCGGGACAAGCAGCAGGAATTGCTGTGCGCTCAGGCCCTCCCCTTTTGCCGCACGGCCAGGTGCTCTTCCCCGCAGCAGCAAAAACAGCGGAAAGCCGATGCCATAAATCGGCAGGTAGAGGGAGACAAGGGGTGACGTAAAGCGCGCAAGCACAAGCTGTCCGAGACGGATGCCCAGAAACATGGCGGCAAGCGCAAAGCCCAGGCGCGAAGCGCAGGCGCGCGCCGCCTGCTCCGGCACATAGTCCCCCGCTGAGACCGGACGCCCGGCGCAGGGGTAGAGCCATACCCCTGTGAGGCCCAGGAAGAACGTGCCCAGCACGAGGTTCACCCCGGTCACGACGGCGAAAGCCGGTGCGACATGGCCGCCCACAATGCCGCTGACCAGCAGCAGTCCGTCGAAGATCAGCCCCACATAGAGCAGCAGGATCTGAATGACCTGCTTGAAGGTCGTACCGATGGCCTGCGGCAGGGAGACCTCCACAAAGGCGCCCGCCGTGGAGGCGAAATAGTCCACCCCTGCCAGCACCGGCACAAAGGCCAGTCCCTGAAGCGGCGAAAAGCCGGCGGCAAGGCTGCCTGCCATCAGAGGCAGCAGCGTATCGAGCGCGCAGTTGCAGCTGCCGCCGAGCGCTGAGAAAAAGAGCTTGCTCCAGATCGGGTCCGGCTGCAGCAGAAAGGACGCCTTGCGGATATCCTCCGACACCGGCGAGACGATCGTGCGGAAAAAGACCATCACCGCAAGCACCAGCGCCGGAATATACAGCACCGGTTCGTCCATAAACGCGCGGTCGAAGAGCCCCGCGCCGACCGCCGCGAAGAGATAGGTCAGACTTGTTTTCGTCAGCAGTCCGAACCGGGAGAAGCGGAAGCGGTTATACAGCACCTTGAAGAAATACACCCGGCTGGCGCTGCCATAGTGAAAGCCGTCCCGTTGGCGCAGCTCGCTGTATCTGCCCAGCTTTGCGGCCAGCGAGGCCACCCCTTCCTGGCTGTACTCTTCAAGCAGGAGCGCCATCTCCTGTGCGCGGTTGAGCGTCTGTTCGTAATAATCGGCGCGTGTATGCCTGACCGCAAAGACCAACAGCAGCACTATCCCCAGGTTCAGCCCCAGCAGCAGGAGCGACACGGCGCGCTCCCCCTCCATGGCCAGGCGCAGAAAGCCCTTGATCCAGCCCCAGACGGGGATCCAGCGTGTCCATGGCCGGTTGAAGAAGCGGTGCGCCGTGAGCAGCAGAACCTGCTCCTCGCTGTGCTGATAGCTCCGGTAGAACAACCATCCCAGAACAGCCAACAGCCCCAGGATCAGCCAGCGTAGATTTTTCCGGAAAAACGGGTGCCGGCTGCCGAATTCATAAATCAGAATTTTCAACAGGATCGAGACTGCGAGCGTGAGACTCCAGGCCAGTGGGACCGAGAGCGCAGCCCACCCATCCAGCGCATAGCGGCGCATCATCAGCGGCACCTGCAAAAACAGCAGCAGCGACGCGCCGACAGCCAGCCCCATCGTTGTCATCAGACGGAAGCTCAGCACCGTCTGGGGCGAGAGGTCGCTGGCAAACAGCAGATTGACGTCCGCCTGCATAAACACGCGCGAGACGCTCTTTTCCGCGGTGACGGTCTGGATGACCAGAATACCGAGAATCAGCAGCGACGCGCCAAGCTCCATCGCGTCGAGCCCGGTCAGTCCGCTTGCGTCGAAAAACTCCATGAAATTCTGGGGAACAAGCTCCTCGATCGAAGATAATCGCTGATAATACCACTGCGCCGCATAGGCCAGCAGGCCCCCGATCGTGACAAAGACAATCAGC
>CACXDT010000256.1 GCA_902766405.1 Oscillospiraceae bacterium | reverse complement strand
TTTGGTCGGAGTGGCGAGACTTGAACTCGCGGCCTCATGGTCCCGAACCATGCGCGCTACCAGCTGCGCTACACCCCGGACAGCTTTTATATTATAATAACTGTCGGCGGGAATGTCAAGCTAAAAATGAGAAAACTTCAGGACGCCGCTTTTGCGGCTGTGGTGGCAGCGATTATTTGCCAACGCAGAAGCGTGCAAAGATGCGGTTGGTGATATCCTCGCGGATCGAGCGGCCGGTGAGCTCGCCGAGTGCGTTCATGGCGCGCTCGGTCTCGGTGAGGACAATGTCGGGCGTCTCGCCGGCTTCCATGGCTTCACGGGCGGCAGAGAGAGACTCGAGCGCTCGGCGGATTGCCTCAGCCTGGCGGGCGTTGGTCAGAATCTCGCCGGCAGGAACCGGGGGTAGGGGAAAGAGCGCGTCAATCGTGCGCTCCAGTTCATCAATTCCCTCACCGGTTCGGGCGCTGATGCCGACGACCGGCAGGGGGGTGTCCAATGCGGTGACGGCGGGGGCGAGATCGCCCTTTGATAGGACAACGACCGACTTATCTGCCCGCTCGGCGCGGCGCAGCAGGGCGCGATCCTCATCGGTCAGCGGCTCGCTGCTGTCGATGACCAGCAGCAGGAGCCCGGCGGCTTCCATCGCGGCCCGGCTGCGTTCGACACCGAGCCGCTCGACCTCGTCGGCCGTGTCGCGCAGGCCAGCCGTGTCGATCAGCCGGAGCGTCAGCTTGCCGAGCCGCAGCTTTTCCTCGACGGTGTCGCGGGTCGTGCCGGGAACAGCGGTGACGATCGCGCGGTCGTAGCCGAGCAGCGCGTTCAACAGCGAGCTTTTACCGGCGTTCGGGCGGCCGATGATCGCGCAGGGGAGCCCCGAGCGCAGCAGGCGGCCGCGCTCGAAGCTGCGCAGCAGGGCGTTCAGCTGCTCCTCGGCACCGACGAGCGTGGAGGCATAGCTGCGCAGCTGAAAATCCTCGATATCCTCGTCGGGGTAGTCCAGCACGGCGTGGTAGTGGCTCGAGATATCCGTTAAGGCGCGGTAGATCGTGTCGATCTTTCCGCCGATCGCGCCGGAGAGCTGTCCGGCGGCGTTGCGCGCGGCCTCGGCGCTCTCGGCGTCGATCAGGTCGGCGACAGCTTCGGCCGAGGTGAGCTCGAGACAGCCATTGAGAAACGCGCGCTTTGTGAATTCGCCCGGCCCGGCCTGGCGGGCGCCGAGGGCGAAGAGCTCCTCCAGTACCAGACGCAGCAGCACCGGGCTGCCGTGGCACTGGAGCTCGGCCGTGTCCTCGCCGGTGTAGCTGTGCGGCGCACGGCTGACGGTGCAGAGGCAGAGATCGAGGAGCTCCCCCTTGCGGTCGCAGAGACGGCCATAGACCAGCTGACGATCCGGCGTGTCGCGCATGGCCCGGCCGGAGAGCGGTCGGAAAAGCGTGTCGACCAATTCGATGGCGCGCTCGCCAGAGAGCCGCACGATCCCGATGGCCGAGACCTGCGCGCCCGTGGCAATGGCGGCAATGGTAGATGACATGGGTTCAGCATCCTTTCAATAGGTAGTGCGTGTTATAGCACCGGCACAATGCCCTGTGAATTACCCTCGCGGTAGGTGGCGCGGATAAAATCGAGAAAACGGCGCACCGCGTCGCTGGGCGAGGGGCGGTAGAAGATGCCGTAAGGCTGGGTGACTGCCGGCTCGAAGGGCAGAACCGTGCTGCCAATCAGAATGTCGCTCCAGACCATCGGCACCAGAAAGACCTCGCGGCGAAAGGCCGAGCCCCATATCATATTCGACTCATGCTCCCGCGGCTCGACGACCGGGATGCCGGCCGCGCGCAGGCAATCCATCAGTGCGGCCAGCTCCGGTGAGGTTCCGCTGTTGAGCGTCAGGACGGTCTCGTGCCGCAGATCGTCGATTGTCAGGCAGGTCTTTTCACTCAGCGGGCTGCCTGCGGGTACAGCAAAGCCGAAGGGAACGCGGCAGATCTCGAAAAACGCCCATTCCTGCATCCAGGGAACGCCGGAATTGATGCTCTCGATCAGGTCGGTCTCGGGCGGCGGGATGTGGCGGCTGAGGTCAATATTGACCATCTGGATCTCGCAGTCCTGCTCCTGCTGGGCGTAGAGCACCCAGAGCTCGTACAGCAGCCGCACCTTTTCCATGATCGAGCTGCCGACGACGATACGGTTTTTCGCGCTCGCCAGCGCGGCAATCTCGCGGCGGGTCTCGTCGCTGAGCTGCTGCAGCTGCCAGGCGCGGCTGCGCAGCAGCTCGCCGGCCGGCGTCAGACGGACGCCGCGGCTCGAGCGAATCAACAACGGCGCGCTAAAATCGCTCTCGAGCGCACGGATCTGCTGCAGCACGGCCGAAGGCGTCACATACAGCGCGGCCGCGGCCTTGGTAAAGCTGCCGGTCTCGCACACGGTGAGAAAGGTGATCAGCTGTGGGCGGAGCATAGATGTTACCTCCGATACCAACAGCATAAACACTGTTGGCATTTAGTTTTTCTTAACGCCATTGTAAAACATCTGAAATTCAAATGCAAGAGAGGATGCGCTATAATTTAACTATCCAATATCATCGGATGTTAACTGTAGCAGCTTTCGATGAATACAAAAGCCAACCGGATATTTTTCGGTCGAACAAAAACAAAGGAGGCAACAGCATGAGCAAATTAATTTCCCGGCGGGACTTTCTGAAGGGCGCCGCGGCGGCCGCCGTCAGCGCCGGCGTGTTCGGGCTGGCCGGACGTGACCCGGAGGCCTTTGCGGCCGACGCGGTCATAAAAGAGGGCGAGCTGAGCAGCGAACAGATCGTCGCGATCAACGAGGCCATCGGCGATGTGCTGTACACGCCCGGCGAGTACACGGCCAAGGCCGCCGGTATGGGCGGCGACGTGTCGCTGACAGCTACCTTCAGTGAGAAGAGCATCACTAAGATCGTCCTTGATGTCAGCACTGAGACGCCGGAGATCGGCCAGGCGGCTGCCGACACGCTGATCCAGCAGGTGCTCGACGCCCAGGGCGCCGAGATCGACGGCGTTTCCGGCGCGAGTATGACCTCGGGCGCTGTGCGCTCGGCGCTCAACGACGTGATCGCCCAGGCCAAGGGTACGGCCGAGGCGGCTCCCGCCGGGACAGCTGCAGGCGGTCCTGGTGGCCCCGGTGGCCCCGGTGGCCCCGGCGGCCCCGGCGGCCCGTCCGCGCCGGTGGAGCCCTTCGTGTCCTCGGTGACCGAGGACGGCCGTGTTAAGGGCTATGCCGGCCCCGGCGACTGGCTGGGCACCGCGCCCACCATCCTGCCCGATGAGATCGTTGACACCGAGATCGTGGTCGTTGGCGCCGGACACTCCGGCACCCAGGCCGCGCTGTCCGCTTCGCAGGCCGGCGCGAAGGTCGTCGTGCTGGAAAAGCAGAGCGCCGCAATTTTTGACTGGTACGGCGAGGACATCGCCGCCTACAACTGCGATCTCGCCAGGGAGCACGGCATCAAGGAGTATGATCTCGGTGAGATCACGCTCGAGTACATCAACCGCGCGGGCGGCCGCTGCAACCCCGACGTCATCCGCATGTTCGTGCAGAATTCCGGCCCGATGATGAACAACCTGCTGGCCGTCGCAAAAGAGGTCTGCGCCGACAAGGAGCGCTACGCCGCTCTCGAGGGCATCAAGGGCACCGTGCTCGAGAACAACATTCTCAAGCTCGATCCGGTCATGCTGACCTATGACAATACCCCTGACGGACAGCTCTTCATTCAGACCAACATCGACGCCGACAAGGCGATGTCCGGCGCGGATGTGTATGAATGCGAGAACCTGACAAACTACCCGCTGACGCCGGGCACCAAGACATGGGCAACCACGGTTACCTTCGCCGGCCCGTATAACTGGGAGCCGATCCAGGGCGTCGCGGCCAACTCCACGATCCGCAATGTGCAGAGCGCCTGCCTCGCCAAGGCGGTCGAGCTGGGAGCCAGCATTGTCTTCGACGCGCCTGCCCAGGTGCTGGTACAGAATGACGCGGGCGACGTGACCGGCGTTATCGCCAAGGTCGGCGGCAAGTATGTGCAGTACAACGCCTCGAAGGGCGTCATTCTGGCGGGCGGTGACTATGCCGGCAACAAGGACATGTGCTGGGCGCTGCTGACCGAGTATATGGAAGAGAACGAGCGTCTCGGCGGCGATAAGGAGAGCTTCTTCTCCTTCATGGGCGGCCGTGACGGCAGCTCGGTCAAGCTTGGCTGCTGGGCCGGAGGCTTCATCGATCCCGCTCCGCGCGGTACGATGATTCTCGGCGGCGGCCCGAGCTCTCCCTGGGGCGCCAACTCCTGCCTGTGGCTGAACGCCAAGGGCAAACGCTTCACCAACGAGGGCCACATCTCCTCCGCTAACCGCGCGACCTATCTGCAGCAGAACGGCACCGCCGTGATGCTGGTCGATGCTAACTGGCTCAGGAGCGTGGCCGGCTCCGGCATGGAGCATGGCGGCCCCGACTTTGGCCGCCCGCAGTTTTTGGCGGACGTGATCAATGGCATGAACAGCGAGCCCGACGAAAACGGCCAGATCTCGATCCTGACCGGCACGATCATGGAGCGCGGCTATGCCACTATGTACAAGGCCGATTCCCTGGAGGAGCTGCTGAAGCTCTGCGGCTATGAGGACGATGTGATTCCCACGGCGCTCAAGAGCATCGAGCGCTATAACGACTTCTGCCACAAGGGCTACGACGGAGATTACGGCAAAGGCGCCTGCGCACTTCAGCCCATCGAGACCGCGCCTTTCTATGCCTCCGTCACCACGCTGAGCCAGAGGGCGCCCACCCCGATGATGGTTACGATGACCGGCCTGATGACCGACGAAAACCTGAACGTCATGCGCAACGACAACAGCGTGATCAAGGGCCTGTATGCCGTTGGCAACAGCCTCGGCGGCCGCTACGGCCTTGGCTACAGCTGCCCGAGCGCTGGCAACTCCATCGGCATGGCCACGACCCACGGCTGGTGTGCCGGCCAGATCGTCGCCGCGCTGTGAGTCCTGACCTCTGGGAGCTGTCCAAAGCCGGCTCTTAGGGCAAAAATAGTTCAATCCGCGGGGCTTGCCCTGCGGATTGCCTTTACAGCATATAAATGTCTGTGATATAGTAATTTCACAAATCTTTGCATGATTGGAGGCTGCGGCATGGAACTCAACGAGCGGGCGGAGCGCTTGCGCGCGGACAGGCGAAACCTGTATGCGCCGCTGGAGTCCGAGCCCATCGACCTGGACGCTCTGTTTGACATGATGGTGCGGGTACTGGGGACGGACTATGTGATGGCATCCCGGAAGCACCGCGCGTTCATGCCGAACGAGTACCGGACCTATATCCTGTCCCACTACCGTTATAACGACCTGACGCTGCAGATGCTTGCACGCTCGCTGCACCAGTTTACGGCCGATATGCGCGACCGCCACCTGCGCTTTCACTGTGAGAACTGGATCGACTATCAGAATACAGGCCTCGACTACCGCGTGCGCGCCGAGCGGGACAGTCTCTGGGTCACCGAGGCCAGGCCCGGCTGCCCGCTGCGGGTGGGGGACTGCCTGCTGGAGATCCAGCACATGACGCCCGAGCGTATCCGCGACTATCTGCGAGGAACCGGTTTTTACGCCAGTGAGCCCGAGCGCGAGTTGTGGGGCGGCTATCTGCGCATGGCGCGGAACGCCCTGGTGCGACATCGCAATGGCAGCGAGGAGCTGATGCTTCTTCCGCATGTGCCAGAGACGAAAGAGCAATGGCCCATCGGCGCAAAGCTGCTCGGCGATACGGTGTATCTGAAGCTCGAGCACATGGATCGCTCGGCCACCGAGGCGCTGCTGCGGGACTTTACCCCGGCGATCGGAGCCAGCCGAAAGCTGATTCTGGATCTCCGGCGGAATGTCGGCGGGGATGAGGACGCGCTCAACGGCCTGCTGCCCTTCCTGCTGGATCGGGAGACAACGCTTGCGGAGCTGACGGACGAGAAAGAATATTATGTAAACTGCACGGCGACCAACTGTGAGCTGCGTTACCGCCAGCTGTCGGACTTCCTGGATACACTGACCGACACGGACGAGTGCGCCCTTGTCGAGACCGAGCGGGACTTCTACCTGAAAAACTACGGCCGAGGCCCGGTGATCCGCAGGGCCGAACCGACGCCGCCGCTGGTCTTCACCCCGGCAGCGCACGCCCCTGAGCGGGTCGTACTGCTGACCGATACCTTCTGCGAGGACGAGGGAGAGCGTTTTGTCGCCATGGCACAGCGCTGCGGGAGCAAGGTCGTGACACTGGGGCGGCCCACGATGGGGACGCTCGATACCTTTGACAATATCACGGTACAGCTGAACAGCCACATGACGATCTCGTATCCGATCGCTATGACGGCGGACGCCTATGAAGGCCGCGGAGTACTGGGCAAAGGCTTGCCCGTGGACCGCTATGTGCCGTGGACGACAGAGGAGCTATACCGTGACGTCCTGCTGGAGAAGGCGCTGGCGATATAAAGGCGGTGCTTTACCGCGGCAGCAGGGCTTCGAAGGCCGCGCGGCCGCCAAAGGCGTCGATCAGACCGGAAAAGTTGTTGTGCGCCGCCTCGTCCCAGGGGTAGAGACAGTCGTTGATTCGGCCACAGTCGCGCAGCAGGCCTTCGGCATAGCTGGTGCTCTCGGTGAAGGTGCGGCGCGCATTCTCCACGGTGGCAAGCTTGGCGGCAAATGCGGCCTTCTCTTCGGCCGTCAGACCTGCGAGAAAGCTCTCGGCCGCGGTGCGGACCTCGCCGCGGGAGATCGACGTGGACATAAAATAGTCAAGGAAGTCACAGGCGACAGAGGCGGCCTTCAGCGCGGCGCCGGCGGAGCCGGGCTCGGCGCGCTCGTCGGTCTCGCACAGCAGCGCGAGGATACCGG
>CACXDT010000255.1 GCA_902766405.1 Oscillospiraceae bacterium | reverse complement strand
TCGCAGGAATACTTTGTGTATTGCAAGAAAAAGTGACGAAATCAGGGCGCGGTTTTTCCGGAAGATGCCGCAGGCGTATTGTGCGGTATTGCCTTAAGTATTCCTGCAATTTTTCGCCTGATGAAGGTGAGAAGGGGCTGTGAAAAAAGTCCGGTATTGCCGTAGGGGCGGCAACCTGCCGCCCGCGCAGTACAAATTTTAATATCTATAAATAAGTTGGTCAAATTCGTACAATAATAAGAATTTGACCAACATTTTATGTAAAATGTTCATTGCTTCGTTGCTTTCCTTGACCGTATATCTCCATGATGCTCTGCGGAAAGAGCCTCGCCTGGCGCAAATCTTTGTCTGCTTTCTATCGGATATCCCTATTAAGTGACCCCTCGTTCACTGATTATAGTGAACGGGGGGTCACTTGTCAAGCGCCCTTATGGATCCGGATGATCTGTCAATTCGCCTTGAATTTCGCCTGCAGCTTCGCCAGGGCGTCGTCCATATTAAACTTGGGCTTGGGCGGCTGGGCGGGACGCTGGGGGCGGCCCTTGCCGTTCGCGTCACGCTTCGGCTTCCCGCCGCCGCGGCGCTTCTTATCGCGCTCCTTGAGCTGCTCGGGCGGCAGCAGGGACAGGGAGATGCGGCCGCGATCGGCGTCGATCTCGTGCACCCAGACGTCCACAATGTCGCCGACCGAGACGATGTCCATCGGTGTGACGTTGCGGCGCTCGGACATGCGCGAGACATGCACCAGCCCGTCGTCGTGCAGACCGATATCGACAAAGGCGCCGAAATCGACGACGTTGCGCACGGTGCCGGAGAGCTTGTCGCCGACATGCAGATCGCTGATATCCAGAATATCGCTGCGCAGCAGGGCGCCGTCGAACTGCTCGCGGTAGTCGCGCAGCGGCTGGCGGATCGCGTCCTCAATGTCGCTGAGCGTATAGGCGTCGATGCCGAGATCCCTGGTCTTTTCGGCGGGGAAGGAGATATCCGCCTCACCGAGGGCGGAGATGCCGCAGGCGGCCATCAGTGTGCGCGCGGCCTCGTAGCTCTCGGGGTGGATCGAGGTCTGATCGAGCGGCTCTTCGCCGTCGGTGATGCGCAGGAAGCCCGCGCACTGCTTGAAGGCCTTTGGGCCAAGCCGCTTGACCTTCAGCAGCTGCTGGCGATTCGAAAAACGGCCGTTTTCGTTGCGGTAGTTGACGATTTCACCGGCAATGGCCGCGTTCAGACCGGAGATGTGGGTCAGCAGCTCGCTCGAAGCGGTGTTCAGATCCGCGCCGGTGCGGTTGACGCACTTCATGACAGCCTCGTCCAGCCGTTCGGACAGGGCCTTCTGCGGCAGGTCGTGCTGATACTGGCCGACGCCGATGGACTTCGGGTCGATCTTGATGAGCTCGGCCAGGGGGTCGAGCAGGCGGCGCGCGATCGACACGGCGGAGCGCTCCTCGACGGGCATGTCGGGGAACTCCTTGCGGGCGGCCTCCTGGGCCGACCAGACCGAGGCGCCGGCCTCGCTGACGATGGCATAGCTCACATCCAGATTGTTCTCGCGGATCAGATCGGCGATCAGCTGCTCACTCTCGCGGCTGGCGGTGCCGTTGCCGATGGCGATGATCTTGACGCCGTATTTGCGGATCAGGCCAAGCAGCTTCTGCTTGGTGGGGGCGGGGTCAACGTTTTTGCCGCGGAAGGGAAAGACCTTGTCCACGGTCAGCATCCGGCCGGTGGCGTCGATAACGGCGAGCTTACAGCCGTTATAAAAGCCGGGGTCGAAGCCCAGAATCACGCGGCCCGTGATCGGCGGCTGCAAGAGCAGCTTTTCGAGGTTGGCCGAAAAGATCTCGATTGAGGCGCCCTGGGCGCGGTCGCTGAGCTCGCTGCGGATCTCGCGCTCGATCGAGGGGAAGAGCAGGCGGTCGCAGCCGTCGGCGGCCGCGGTGCGCAGCTCCTGCTCGGCGATCGTGGCCTTGCCCTGCAGCAGGGCCTGTACGGCCTGCTCCTTCAGCCCCTCCTCGTCAAAGTCGAAGCTGACCGTGACAACCTTTTCCTTCTCGGCGCGGTCAAGCGCCATGACGCGGTGGTCGGCGATCGTGGAGATGCGTTCGGTGTAATCGTAGTAGTTGCGGTAGACCTCTTTTTCGTCCGTGGCGTCCTTTTTCTTTTTGGAGACCAGCGAGCCCTGCTTCATGATCGCGTCCTTGAAGGCCCAGCGCTGCTTGGCATTGTCGCTGACGACCTCGGCGATGATGTCGCGCGCGCCCTGCAGCGCAGCCGCCGCATCGGGGACGGTGTTGTTGATATACTTCGCGCTCTCGGCCTCGATGTCGCCCTCCTTGGGCAGGGCGAGCAGCCAGTCGGCCAGCGGCTGCAGCCCGGCCTTGACGGCGGCGGTGGCGCGGGTCTTTTTCTTCTGCATATAGGGGCGGTAGATGTCCTCGACCTGCGAGAGCTTCGTGCAGCTATCGACGCTCTCGCGGATCTCGTCGGTCAGCTTGCCCTGCTCGGCGATCAGGCGCAGCACGTCCTCCTTGCGCTCGGCCAGGCGGATCTCATAGTCGTACTGTTTCTGGATGGCGAGGATCTGCTCCTCGTCGAGCCCCTTGGTCTGCTCCTTGCGGTAGCGGGCGATAAAAGGAACCGTGTCCCCCTGTGCGAGCATGTCCAGCGTGTTGCGCACCTGCTGCTCGCCGATGTTCAGCTCTTTGGCAAGAGCTAAAATAATGTCATCGTTCATATCTCGGATGCCTTTCTTTCACATCGTTTGTAAAGGCAATACCGCATAATGCGGCAAGAGCAGATTCCGAGAAAAACCGAGTTCTGATGATGGCACTTTTTCGCAGGAATACTTTGT
>CACXDT010000254.1 GCA_902766405.1 Oscillospiraceae bacterium | reverse complement strand
TGATGTCGGAGCTCGGCCGCGAGACCGTTTCCGCCTACGCCGCCGCCAAGGGCGGCCTGAAGATGCTGACCCGCAACATCTGCTCGGAGTACGGCGAGTACAACATCCAGTGCAACGGCATCGGCCCCGGCTATATCGCCACGAGCCAGACCGCCCCGCTGCGCGAGCGCCAGCCGGACGGCAGCCGCCATCCCTTCGATCAGTTCATCGTCTCGAAGACGCCCGCGGCCCGCTGGGGCGAGGCCGAGGATCTGATGGGCCCCGCGGTCTTCCTGGCCTCCGACGCCTCCAACTTCGTCAACGGCCACATTCTGTACGTTGACGGCGGCATTCTCGCCTATATCGGCAAGCAGCCGCAGTAAAAAGGAACTAAAGACGCCTCCCCGCCACCGCAAGTGTCGGAGAGGCGTCTCTAAAGCAGATAAGACGGAAATGAGTATTGAAAACTGAAAACTTAAAAATGAATAATAGTGGAATCCCCTTCGGGGATGGATTCAAATCGTCGCGAAGCGACTCCTGTATTATTCATTCTTCATTCTTAAGTTTTCAGTATTCATTTATATACTTATGGACTGATGAAATACTGCCTGTCTATCAGGCGGAATGGAGATAGCCATGAATAAAACAGACCTTTTGAATCCGGGTAAGCACCCGATCCGTGTGGCCCAGTTCGGTACCGGCAACTTCCTGCGCGCCTTTGTCGACTATATGATCGACGTCGCCAACGAAAAGGGCGTATTTGACGGCAGCGTCGTCATGGTCAAGCAGGTGCCCGGCGGCAGCGCCAACGACCGTCTGCACAACCAGGGCAGCAAATACCATGTGGTGCTGCGCGGCAAGAAGGACGGCGAGACTTACAACGAGATCCGCGTGGTCGAGTCGGTGCTCGGCGTTGTGAACCCCTATGTCGACTACGAGGCCTATCAGACCCTCGCGACGCTCGACACGCTGCGCTTCCTGGTCTCGAACACGACCGAGTCCGGCATCACCTACGACGAGACGGACAGCTTTGAGGAAAAGCCCGCCCGCTCCTATCCCGGCCGTCTGGTACAGTTCCTCTATGAGCGCTATCAGCACTTTAACGGCGCCGCCGACAAGGGGCTGATCATCCTGCCGGTCGAGCTGATCGAAAATAACGGCAAGAAGCTCAAGGAGTACGTCCTCAAGCTCTGCCGGCTGTGGCAGCTCGACGCGGCCTTTATCGCCTGGGTCGAGAGCGCGAACACCTTCTGCTCCACGCTGGTCGACCGCATCGTCTCCGGCAAGGCCGCGGATCTGGCCGAGACCTATGCTGACGACTCGATGTACGTCGTGGCCGAGCCCTTCGGTCTCTGGGTCATCGAGAGCGAGCGCCCCATCGAGAGCGAGTTTACGCTGCGGGACGCCGGCATGCCCCTGGTCTTCACCGATGATCAGCGCCCCTACCGCGAGCGCAAGGTTCGCATCCTCAACGGCACCCACACGGCCATGGGCCTGATCTCCTACCTCTGCGGCAAGGACACCGTGGCCGAGGCCATGGGCGATCAGCTGCTGCGCCGCTATATCGACAAGGTGCTCTTCGGCGAGCTCGTGCCCCAGGTGCCGCTGAAGCGTTCCGACGCCGAGGACTTTGCCCACAAGGTCTGCGAGCGCTTTGAAAATCCGTTTTTGAACCACAAGCTGCTCGATATCTCCCTCAACTCCGTCTCCAAGTGGCGCGCGAGAGACCTCTCCACCGTCAAGGAGACCTATGCCAAGGGCGAGACGCCCGTCTGCCTTGTCTTCTCGCTGGCCGCGCTGCTGGCCTTTGACACGATCGCCTCGGACGACGGCGAGCAGTACTTTGGCAAGCGCGACAATGGCGAGAGCTATCCGATCCGCGACGACCGCCGCGTGATCGAGTCCGTGCAGGCGAAGAGCCTCGACGACGTGCGCGCGATCCTGGCCAATGAGGCGCTCTGGGGCGAGGATCTCAACAAGCTGCCCGGCATGGCCGAGCTCGTCTGGGAAGACCTCAAGTGCATCCGCGAGCAGGGCGCCGCCAGGGCGATCGAGTGCCTGCTTGCCAAGTAACAGCGGACGGAGCGAGACGATATGAACGCCATCATTCAGATCCATGCCACCGATAACGTGGCGGTGGCCACGGCCGAGATCGCCCCGGGGACCGAGCTCCACCTGGGCGAGCTGAGCCTGACGGCGCTGGAAGCGGTTCCCGCCGGCCACAAGATCGCCCTGCGCGACATCGCCGAGGGCGAGAATATCATCAAATACGGCTTCCCGATCGGCCACGCCAAGAGGGCGATCGCCAGGGGCGAGCACATCCACACGCACAACCTCGCGTCCAACCTCGCGGGGCTGCGCGAGTACAGCTACCACCCCTCGGCCGTGCCGATCCCGAGCGAGACGCCCGATACCTTCATGGGCTACGTGCGGCCCGACGGCAAGGTCGGCATCCGCAACGAGGTCTGGATCATCCCGACGGTCGGCTGCGTCAACGGCATTGCCGAGGCCATCGAGGAGCGCTGCCGCGTCAAAATGCCCGCGGGTGTTGAGCGGCTGTGCGCCTATACGCACCCCTACGGCTGCTCGCAGCTCGGCGGCGACCACCTGATGACCCAGAAGGCCCTCTGCGGTCTGATCCGCCACCCCAACGCGGCCGCCGTGCTGGTGCTGGGACTGGGCTGCGAGAATAACCAGATCGCCGATCTCAAAAAGGTACTCGGCGACTATGACAGCGAGCGCGTGCGCTTCCTTATTTGCCAGGAGGTCGAGGACGAGATCGCCGAGGGCGAGCGCATCGTTGATGAGCTGATGGCCTATGCCGCGCAGTTTAAGCGCGAGAGCGTCCCCGCCTCGAAGCTGATCGTCGGCCTCAAGTGCGGCGGCTCCGACGGCTTCTCCGGCATCACGGCCAACCCGCTGCTCGGCGCCTTCAGCGGCAAGCTGATCGCCCAGGGCGGCAGCGCCATGCTGACCGAGGTGCCCGAGATGTTCGGCGCCGAGACCATGCTGATGGACCGCTGTGTCGATGAAGAGACCTTTGAAAAGACCGTTGCCCTCATCAACAACTTCAAGGAATACTTCATGCGCTACGGCGAGAAGATCAACGAAAACCCGTCCCCCGGCAACAAGGCCGGCGGCATCAGCACGCTCGAGGACAAGTCTCTCGGCTGCGTGCAGAAGGGCGGCAGCGCCCCGGTCGTCGATGTGCTGAGCTATGGCCAGCCGATCGAAAAGGCCGGGCTGAGCCTGCTGCAGGCGCCCGGCAACGACCTCGTGGCCGCCACGGCCCTGGCCGTCAGCGGCGCGCAGCTCGTGCTGTTCACCACGGGCCGCGGCACGCCGTTCGGCTGCCCGGTGCCGACCGTGAAGGTCGCCACGCAGAACGTCATCGCCGGCAAAAAGCCCAACTGGATCGACTTCGGCGCGGGCGCTCTGCTCGAGGGCGAGAGCATGGAGTCGCTGCGCGAGCGCTTCTTCGCCTATGTCCTCAAAGTGGCCTCGGGCGAGGAGAAGCCCCACAGCGAGAGTCTCAGCAAGAAGAACCTGGCCATCTTCAAGGATGGTGTGACGCTTTAATCATTGGGGCTGTGAAATAAGTCTGAAATTGGGGGTTCTATCGTAGGGGCGGCTATTAGCCGCCCGCGCGCAGAAATGCATATTTCACT
>CACXDT010000253.1 GCA_902766405.1 Oscillospiraceae bacterium | reverse complement strand
GACATATATGGTCAAGGGCTTCAACGAAGCATGGCGCAATTCTGGCCGGAAAGAATCCGAGATTTCTATTAGATATCAGTATTAGTAGCGGCGGAAGACCGGCTCAAGCAGGAAGGAGCAGAGCAGGGCGACAAGCCCGGGACTGAAGAATACGGTTGTAAACGTGCGAAGGAACAGTCTGACGGCGAGCAGTACAACGAGAGCCATGCCGAGGCTGCGCGGCATATGGCCGAGCGCAAGCAGGACGGCGCCGCGGTTGAGCGAGGCAAAGCTGTTTTCAAAGCGCGACAGCAGCGGGAACACCCAGCAGGCGCAGCCGACCGGCACCAGCAGCAATATCTGAAACGCGAGGCCGAACAGGTCAAGGCTCTGTCCGTCGCCGTTGGCCGCGAGAGCCCGCCCGCTGAGCCAGAGCGTCAGGCCGAGAACGCCGCCCCAGAGCAGTGTGGATAGGATGCCGAGCTTCCATTCTCTCCGAAAGGTGCGGAAAAAGCGGCCGAACAGGTCGCCCTCGCCGCGGCGGACGCAGTGCGCCACGCAGTCATAGAGCGCGGCCGTCGCCTGCCCGGCGGTCACGACGGGCAGGCAGCAGACTACCCACAGCAGGCTCAGCACCACGAGCTCGCCGACATAGCCCAGCGGCCGCCAGAAATAGCTGTCGGGATCAAAGATTTTCCGCCACATATCACAGCAGCGTCGGCACCAGCTGGCCGAGCCTCTCGGCCAGCTGCCGGTGGCCACGGCGTGTCAGGTGCATGCAGTCGATCTTGTTAAACTCGGCCACCCCCTCGGCGTCGAGGAAGGCGCAGCCGTAAGTCCGGGCAATCTTTTCATAGAACGCCGCGAGCTTCCGGGATTTTTCGACGCAGCCGGCACCCATGTGCAGCCCCTCAAAGTGCGGCTCGGCACAGCAGCGATCCAGCCCTTCGCCGATGTGCGGCGGGCAGACCACCAGAATATTCGGCCTGCCGTTGCTCCAGCAGTTCGTGGCGCGGGCCTTTTGCAGCAGCCGTTCGAGTCCCTGCGAGATGCAGTAGGCGTTGCAGCCGAAGCGCTCCTTGACATCGTTGGTGCCCAGCATAATGATCAGCAGGTCTACCCGCTCGTGGCTCATCAGCACGGGAAAGATGCTGTCGATCCCGGCCAGGCCCTCGTACAGCGGGTCGCGAAAGGCGGTCGTGCGGCCGGAGAGCCCCTCCTCGAGCACCAGATACGCCTCACCCAGTGCCTTTTGCAGCAGACAGGTCCAGCGCTCGTCCTCGTTAAAGCGGTCGCCGCCGTCGGCGCAGTCGGCGGGATCGGCGCAGTAGCCGTGCGTGTTGGAATCGCCGAAGCAGACAATGTGTTTTTTCACGGCTGTTATCCTCTGAGGGCGGGCAGCGAGGCGGCGACGGCGGACTGGCCGACGCGGCGGAACTTCTCATCGGGCAGGGCCAGACGGATCGGGAGATCGGCATACTCGTCGGCGAGCACCTGCCGGCAGCTCTCAAGCAGCAGCTCGCCGCCCTTGCCGGACATAACACGGCCGAGCAGCAGCACGGTACCGAAGTGATAGAGCTCGTAATACCAGGCCAGGGAATGGGCCAGATAGCAGCCGATGCTGCGGTAGACCTTCGCGGCGCGCTCGTCGCCCTGCTCCATCAGCGCCTGCACCTTTTTCAGCTTTTCCGCGGGAGAGAGCGCCGCGTCCAGCTCGATCCCGGCGAGCGGGGCGAGCTTGTTGACGCCGTCCTGGCTGAAGTATTTGACGCCGCAGCCGATGTCGCCGCTCCACTCGTCCCGCATGGCCGCGGGGTTGGCGTCGACAGGGACGAAGGCCAGCTCGTTGAGCCAGCCGGTGACGCGGCCCTCGGCGTCGACAAAGCCGCCGGCCTCGCTGGTGCCCATGGCGATGCCGAGAATGTTGTTGCACCCGAGGCTGATGGCCCCGGCCAGCGCGGTCACGTCGCCGTCGTTCACGACCGAGAAGGGAATGTCGCCGAAGGTGTCGCGGATGGCGCGGATATAGATGCTCTTGACCTCGTCGCCGTGCTTTTCCTTGTCGACAGCGAGGAACAGCGAGGCCGTCATCGTGCGGTTGTCGATGTAGATGCCGGCCGACGAGACGCCCACGGCGTCGACGCGCGGCAGGTGCGCGGCGGCGGCGCGCAGCGCGGCCACGATGCCGTCGTAGTGGTACTGCGGGTCGCTGTTGGTCTTCGGGAACCAGACGACCTCCTCGTCATAGACGCTCTCGCCGTCGATGACAGCGGAGACCTTGCGGTCGCTGCCGCCGGCGTCAAAGCCGATGCGGCAGCCCTCGGTATGACCGCCGATGGCCTCCGGCGCGTCCTTCGCCGCCGGCAATTCCTCGACCTCGACGATCTCGAAGGGATGCTCATAGACGTTGGCCATAAAGTCATAGTCGAATTCCCGCTCGCCGCCTCTGCGGTAGACATCCTTCAGGTAGCGGTACAGCTCCCCGTCACCCTGGACGTAGATGCGAAAGCCGCCCTTCATCCACAGCAGCGTCTTAACCAGCCGCTCGATGTAGTAGTGGTCGGCCTCGCGCAGCGCCTCGCTGCCGTGGATAAAGGTGTGCACTACGGCCATCTGGCCGCCGCTGCGCTCCACGGCAATGCCGACAGGCTTCTTCGCGTCGGCTAAGAAGGCCCTCTGAAAGCTCAGAAGGGGGAGAAATGCCGGATCAAGCTCAGGGCTGTTTTTGACAGCGCATTCAATGCCAAGATACTGCATGGTGGATCCTCCTTTGTATTCTTGAAGTATTGGTATTTGTATACAATCCGGACGGCTGCTGACAGCCATGTTATATATAGTATTATAACACAGGATCACAGAGCTGTCATCCTTTTTTGGATTTGTGTTTCAAACAGATTTCTTATTGAAAATTGCTTTCAGCGGTGTTAGTATCATAGATAGAATGGAGATGGGGCGCGCCAAGCGTCCCGCCCAACGGAATCTGAAGCGAAATGGGAGGCTTTTATCATGGACAGAGAAAAACTGGTACAGACACAGCAATGGATCCGCGAGGAGCTGGAGCGCTGCGTGAGCTTCTGGCTGAAAAACGGCATGGACGAGGTCAACGGCGGCGTCTACACCTGCCTGGATCGCGAGGGCAAGGTCTTTTCCACCGACAAAAGCGTCTGGATGCAGGGGCGCTGCGGCTGGATCTTCGCCTGGCTGTGCCACCTGTACGGCGTGAAGGAGGAATGGCTGGCCGCCTCGAAGAGCTGCCTGGACTTCATGGAGGCCCACTGTCTCAACCACGGGGCCGGGGAGCGGATGTACTTCACCGTGACCGCCGAGGGCAAGCCCCTGCGCCAGCGCCGGTACTACTTCTCCGAATCGTTCTACGCGATGGCGAATGCCGAATACTACGGCATCACAGGCGACCGTGCCTGTCTGGAGCGGGCGCGCCGCGCCTATAATACGTATTGGGATCTGGCGCACGGCATGCCCGACCCGACCGGTCTCGGCCCCAAGACAATCCCGGAGACGCGCAGCGGCCGCGCCTTCGGCATCCCGATGATCTATCTGAACGTGACGAGCGTGCTGATGCGCGTCGATCCCGAGCAGCGCGCCCTTTACGAGCAGCGCGCCCAGGCCTGCGTGGACGACATCTTCCGCTACCACGTCAAGGACGAGCTCGGCTGCGTGCTCGAGAACGTCGGCCCCGAGGGCGAGGCGCGTCTCGATGTCACCGAGGGGCGCATCGTCAACCCCGGTCACGACATCGAGGGCGTGTGGTTCCTTTTAGAGCACGCCAGACGCACCGGCGACAGCGAGCTTGTTAAAAAGGCCGAGACGATCTTCAACCGCGCCATCAACGCCGGCTGGGACAGGGAGTACGGCGGGCTGCTGTACTTTATCGACTGCCTGGGCCGCCCGCCCGAGGCCTATGAACACGACATGAAGCTCTGGTGGCCGCACGACGAGATCCTGATCTCCTCGCTGATGCTCTACCGCGATACCCGTAAGGAGGAGTATCTCGACTGGTTCTACAAGACGCTCGACTACAGCAAAGAGCACTTTTCCGACCCCGCATTCGGCGAGTGGTACGGCTATCTGCGCCGCGATGGCAAGCCGACCGAGCCCGCCTGCAAGGGCTCGACCTTCAAGGGGCCCTTCCACCTGCCGCGTATGCTCAGCATGGTCGACACGATGCTGACGGAACTGCTGGCCGAGTAAACGGCAGGGAGGAACAGAACCGCACGACGGGAAGGAGATCGATATGCCTAAATCCACACAGAATGTTTTTGGGAAAATCGACCAGATGTATTACGAGCTGACCGCCTCGGAGAAAAAAACCGCCGACTATGTGCTGGCCCATCGCAGCGAGACACAGTATATGTCCATCGCGGAGTTAGCGGAGGAGAGCGGCGTGGCCGAGGCCACGGTCTCGCGCTTCTGCCGTCGGCTTGGCTACCGGGGCTATAACGTCTTCAAGCTCGCCATCGCCAACGCCTCGGCCGGCCAGCACGGTGCCTCCGGAACGCTCTCGGGCCAGATCGAGGAGAGCGACAGCTTTGAGGATATGTGCGCAAAGCTTTTCTCCGCCGACCGCGACGCCATGGCGCAGACACTCGCCCAGCTCCGTCCGGAGCCTATCCGCAGGGCTGTCGATCTGCTCGCCGACGCGGAAAAGGTGATCTGCATGGGGCAGGGCGGCTCAATGCTGATGGCCGAGGAGGCCGCGAATCTCTTCTCGATGGTGAGCGGTAAATTCTTTGCCGTGCCGGATTCGCACTCCCAGATCATCGCCGCGTCGAACACCGGCGAGCGGGACGTGCTGCTCTTCTTCTCCTACTCCGGGGCGACCCGCGACATGATGGATACCCTGCATATGGCCGGCGAGCGGGGCACACGCGTGATTTT
>CACXDT010000252.1 GCA_902766405.1 Oscillospiraceae bacterium | reverse complement strand
GGTTATACTGACCGCCGAAATCCAAAACAAGGATCTTTTCCTGCATGGTCCTCACTCCACTGTCACGGATTTTGCCAGGTTCTTCGGCTTGTCGATATCGCAGCCCCTTCCCTTTGCCGCATAGTAGGCCAGCAGCTGCAGCGGCACGACCGCAAGGCAGGCGGAGAAAATCGTTTCGATGCGGGGAATGAAGATCACGTCGTCCGCCTGAGAGACGATTTTTTTGTTGCCCTTGAAGGAGAGCGCCAGTACCTTGGCCCCGCGGGCCTTGACCTCAACAATGTTGGAGAGCGTTTTATCCATGAGCGATTCGTTGCAGCAGACGGCGATGACCGGCTGGTTTTCCTCGATGAGAGCAATGGTGCCGTGCTTGAGCTCGCCGGCCGCGTAGGATTCGGCGTGAAGATAGGAGATTTCCTTCATTTTGAGCGCGCCCTCCAAAGCTACGGCGTAGTCTGTATTGCGCCCGATAAAGAAGAGAGACTGGCTGGCATAGCGGCTGGCCAAGGCCGGCAGTTGCCAGTTCATGTCGATGGTCTGCTGGATGCGCCGCGGCAGGTGCTGAAGCTCGCGCACGAGAGCAGCGTATCTGTCAGCGTCCATGCGTCCAAGCTTCCCGGCGGCATACAGGGCGAAGAGATACAGCACGGTCAGCTGCGTGGTGTAGCCCTTGGTGGTGGCGACGGCGATCTCCGGCCCTGCGAAGGTGTAGAGCACATGGTCGGAGAGCTTGGCAATGGTGCTGCCTACCACATTTACGATACCGATCACCTTCGCGCCTCTGGATTTGCACTCCCGGAGCGCGGCAATGGTGTCCGCCGTCTCGCCCGACTGGGAGATGACAAGGACAAGCGTGTGTTCATCCACCATGGGATCCGCATAGCGCAGCTCACTGGCGAGCTCCACCTCAACGGGAATGCGGCAAAGGCGTTCGATGGCGTATCGCCCCGAGCAGCCCGCGTAATACGCGGAGCCGCAAGCGGTAATGATGATCTTGTGTATGTCCCGCAGCTGCTCGCCGGTCAGCTCGAAGCCGTCAAGCTGAACCTTTCCGTCGTGGATTCTCGGCGCGAGGGCAGCCTTGACGGCGGCGGGCTGTTCCATGATCTCCTTGAGCATAAAGTGTTCATAACCGCCCTTTTCTGCGGCCTCCACACTCCAGGTCACGCGGCTGATGGGCTTTTGCAGCTCCCGTCCCGTGCAGTCATAGACGGTGATGGCCCCCGGGGTAAGACGCGCGAACTCGCCGTCCTCCATATAGATGACATTCTTGGTGTGGGACACCAGCGCCGTCACGTCCGACGCAAAATAATTCTCGCCTACACCGACGCCAAGGATCAAAGGGCTGGCCTCCCGCACGACATAGAGGGCGTCCGGCGTGTCGGTACAGACGATGCCGAGCGCGTAGGAGCCCTCCAGACGTGCGGCGGTCTTCATGACGGCGGCCTTGATGTCCCCGTCATAATAGTGCTCCAGCAGATGGACGATGGTCTCCGTGTCCGTCTCGCTCTGAAAGGTATAGCCATCCCGGATCAGCTCTTTGCGAAGCTCCAGATAGTTTTCAATGATGCCGTTGTGTACGACGGCAAAACGCCCGTCATTCGATAAATGCGGATGCGCATTCTGATCTGTCGGCGCGCCGTGGGTCGCCCAGCGCGTGTGACCGATGCCGGCCGCGCCCGGAACCAGAGCGCCGTTCCCGGTTTTTTCACAGAGCTTTGCAATACGCCCGCTGACCTTCTCCACCCGGATCGCTCCGTTATCCAGAACAGCGATCCCGGCCGAGTCATAGCCCCGATATTCCAGTCTCTCCAGCCCCTGCAGCAGCACGGGGGCTGCGGCAAGCTTTCCGGTAAATCCAACAATTCCACACATAACGCGTCTCCTTTACATGTAAAACAGCAGGTCGCCGTAGGTCGGGAAGGGCCAGTATTCCCTTGCGGTCATGACCTCGGCCTCGTCCGCCACAGCGCGGAGCTCCGCCATCCGAGGCAGCAGCTGATCACGGATCGCCTCTGAAAGAGCGGTGATCTCTGTCACGGTGGAGAGCTTCACGAGCGTGCCCTCCAGCGTCTCCATGCTCTTTTCGATCTGATCGGAGAGTACCGAGAGCTTTTCCACAAGTCCTGTCTCATAGGCGCAGGGCAGTGTCGGCACAATGGCACGCTTCTTGCCTGCGCCCTCTGCCACGGCGGCGCAGTACTTTGTTACGGCGGGCAGGATCTCCTTGCGCGTCATCTCCGCCATGGTGTTGGCCTCGATGACAATGGTCTTGCAGTAGTTTTCCAGCATGATC
>CACXDT010000251.1 GCA_902766405.1 Oscillospiraceae bacterium | reverse complement strand
TTGTGAGGATAAATTCCTCCTTTACAGAATAAACCCTGGCACAAATCTGGCCGCAAAGATTGTCTTGTTTTTATTGGGTATCAGTATAAGCCCCCGGCAGGAGTGTCGGGGGCGTACCTGTGATTTATGTTTTCACCGTATGATATCCTTGATAAACTTCGGTTTTTCGACGGGAGTGTCGCTGAAGGTATAGCATCGGCGCAGAAGTTCGGCCGCCTCGGCCGCTTTTGGCGCATTCGGCGCATAGATTGTGGCCAGACTCTCGCCCGCCTCGACATAGTCCGCGACCTTTTTGTGAAGCATCAGGCCGACCGAAAGGTCGATCGTGCTCTCCTTGGTGGCGCGTCCGCCGCCGAGATGCATGCTGACAAGCCCGACCTGCTCGGCCTCGATGTGTTGGACATAGCCCGCGCGCTCGCTCGGTACCTCAACTGTGACAGCTGCCTCGGGCAGCAGAGAGGTATCGTACACGGCGGCGCTGTCGCCATACTGCCCCTCGACCAGCTCCGCCAGCTTCTTCAGCGCGCTGCCGGATGTGATCGTCTCAGTCAGCATTTCACGCGCCTGGGAATCATCCACGGCAAGGCCGGCCTCGGTCAGCATGCAGCTGCCCAGTACCAGACAGAGCTCCAGCAGCTCGCCGCGGGTCTCGCCTTTGAGAACCGAGATGGCCTCCTTCACCTCGATGGCGTTGCCGACGGCACAGCCGAGCGGTTCGTCCATATCGGTGATGACAGCGCAAACCTTGCGCCCGGCCAGACGGCCGACGCGCGTCAGGCCTTCGGCCAGCGCGCGGGCGTGCGCCTCGTCCTTCATGAAGGCACCGCTGCCGCATTTGATATCGAGCACGATCACGTCGGCACCGGAGGCAAGCTTTTTCGACATGATCGAGCTGACGATCAGCGGGATCGAGGGCACGGTGCCGGTCACATCGCGCAGGGCATAGAGCTTTTTGTCGGCGGGGACCAGATTCGCGGTCTGCCCGGCGATGACAATGCCAATGCGGTTCACGTTTTCAAAAAAACGCTCCTCGGAGATGCCGGTGACGAAGCCCGGAAAGCTCTCTAACTTGTCGATCGTGCCGCCGGTGTGCCCCAGGCCCCGGCCGGACATTTTGGCGATCTTGATCCCGCAGGCGGCCACCATCGGACACAGGATCAGACTGGTCTTGTCACCGACGCCGCCGGTGGAGTGCTTGTCGCCCTTGATGCCCTTGATCGGGCTGAGATCGAGCGTCTCGCCTGAATGCAGCATCGACATCGTCAGATCATAGGTCTCGCGCTCGTTCATGCCCTGAAAATAGATGGCCATGCACAGCGCAGACATCTGGTAATCGGGGATCGAACCGGTCGTATAGCCCTGGATGATGGCCTCGATCTCTTCCGTAGACAGCTCGCCGCCGTCGCGCTTCTTCGCGATCCAATCGGTCATTTGCATCAGTTATCCCTCATTTCTGTCGATGGGAATGAATACCTCTGCTTTGCAGTATACTACCTCCGACGACGAAATACAAGGTATTCCCGGCCGTTGATTACGCAGATTTTTTCACGCACGGCAGGGCATGGGCGCACTGGCAGGGCCAGCAGCTCACGGTCACCGTCACGGGCGACCAGAGCGCCGCCCGGGCGCTCGATCCAGGAGAGGGATCTGTCCTTCTCCTGCGTCTGCGGCATATTCCGCTGCTTTGGTTTCATGACCGGAGTCGGCGTTTCTGCAGCAGGCTCAGGAACCGTGTTGAATGTCTCCATCGGCCTGTCGGCCGCATAACGAAGCTCGGCGGGCAGGGCGGCGCGGGTGCGTCGGCTCAGCCGACGGCAGAGCGTCAGCTCGCCACCCGAAGGTGTCAGGGTGCCGAGGTAACAGCGCCCGCCGCGGCCGAACAGCCACAGCCGGTGCAGCCCCGGCAGGAGCTGACAGTGTGCGGTCAGTACGGTGTACAGCCCTTCCCGGCGCTCGCTGAGGGTTCCGGCCGGTTCGCCGGATAAGTAAATCGGATAATCCAAGTGCTGCGCTCCTTCCGGAAAGCCCCGCGGCAACTGCCGCGGGGCATGATTTATGATTGCTGCGTGGGAACGGTCGGCAATCCGAAGCTCACAGACAGGGCGCTGTCCACGGCGCTCATTGTGCCGTCATCCACCCGACCCATTCGCTGACGCAAACGCGATTTGTCCAGCGTACGGATCTGCTCGAGCAGGACAATGCTCTCGCGGTTGAGTCCGGCACTGTGGCTTTTCAGACGGATGTGCGTCGGCAGCGGCGTCTTGCCGGTCTGGCTGGTGATGGCGGCGGCGATCACTGTAGGGCTGTGGCGATTGCCGGTGTCGTTCTGGACGATCAGTACAGGGCGCATGCCCCCCTGCTCGCTGCCCACCACAGGGCTAAGGTCTGCGTAATAGATTTCTCCTCGTTTGACGGTATTCATGCAATTCACTCCGAGCAATAGAAGTTGTGCTCACTACAGTATATGTGAGAGGGTACTTCTATTTTCCCTCAACGCAGAAATTTTTATACCCAGCGGACGGGGCAATACCCGGACTGCCAAGATTCTGGAGAAAATGTTGAAAAAGTGCTTGACAATCTCTGGGCTTTCATGGTATTATTGCAAAGCTGAACGGCCCATGCGGGTGTAGTTCAATGGTAGAACACCAGCCTTCCAAGCTGGATACGTGGGTTCGATTCCCATCACCCGCTCCATCCCGCTTGAAAGAGACATGCGCCAATAGCTCAGCAGGATAGAGCAACAGCCTTCTAAGCTGTGGGTCGGGGGTTCGAATCCCTCTTGGCGTGCCAAAGAAATATATGGTGGGATTAGCTCAGTTGGTAGAGCACCGGATTGTGGTTCCTGGTGTCGTGGGTTCGAGCCCCATATCCCACCCCACAATAAAAGCAC
>CACXDT010000250.1 GCA_902766405.1 Oscillospiraceae bacterium | reverse complement strand
TGAAAAGGAAAAACAAGGTCATCGGTCGATGTGGCGGTGCTTGTGCCGCCACATGACCTTATGGCCTTGTTTTGACGTGGTGCCGGTAGTCGGACTCGAACCGACACGGGATTGCTCCCAAGGGATTTTAAGTCCCTGGTGTCTACCATTCCACCATACCGGCGTGGAACAGCATCAATGTACCACGCTTTTCGTCCAATGTCAAGAAAACCGAGACTTGAGTTTCCGCATTTCCGCCGCTGCTTTCTGAAAAAATAAAAGCTGTATCAAAACGCACAAATAGCGTCCTGATACAGCTTTAACAATTTGTAAAAGGGATAGATTCAAAGCACTGCCCGGCTGTTGCCCTACTCGATGCCGTGGTACTTCTTCTGTACCTTGTTCTGCTTGACGAAGCCTCCGATCAGCCCGCCGAGACCCTTGAGGAAGGCCGCGCCGTGGCCGTTGACGATCGTCACGATGCTCTCGCACATCTCCTGGCTGACAAGGCCGCCGGTCATCTTGCCGATGGCGCGGAACGGCATATTGTAGGTGAAAATGATGTTCAGATCCGGCTTGCCGTTTTCAATGGACTTGTTCAGCATATTCGTCATGATCCGATAGACCAGCCGTGCCTTGAGGCTCCTGGCGTAGTAGAGCTGGCAGATCGCGTCGTTCATCTCGAGCATGCCGGCCCACTTGCCGTCGGGGATCGGGCCGCCGAGCAGCGCGGCAAACTCGTTGTCCGAGACCGCCTTGACCTTGCCGGTCGCGTAGCTCGGGAGCTTTTTCATGTCATAGGGGCTCTTCGCCGCCGTGCCGGTGACTGTGATATCGCCGCGCAGGCGGATGTCGGCCACGCTGGCGCCGATGAGCAGCTCGTACTCGCCGCCGTCGATCTCGAACCGGTCGGTATCGACGTTGAAATAGCGGAAGGCCTTGTCGTCGAGCGCAATCGTGACGGTCTTCTTCTCACCGGCCTTCAAAAACACCTTGGCGAAGCCCTTGAGCTCCTTAGCCGGGTGGAAGACTGTGGTCTTTTTCGCATGGACATAGAGCTGCGCGACCTCGGCGCCGTCGACCTTGCCGGTGTTTTCGAGCGTGAAGCTGACCTCTTTTTCGCCGACCCTGAGATCGGAGTAGGCGAAGCTTGTGTAGCTCAGGCCGAAGCCGAACGGGAACAGCACCGGGGTGTTGGTGCTTTCAAAATAGCGGTAGCCGACATACAATCCCTCGCGATACTCGACGCTGCGCTGCTCGGCCGGGAAATAGGGGGCCGAGGACACATCCTCGTACTTGACGGGGTAGGTCTCGCTGAGCTTGCCGGAGGGGTTGATGTCGCCCATGATCGCCTTGAGCACGGCGGAGGCGCCGGCCTGACCGCAGAGATAGCCGTGAACCACGGCCTTGCACTCGCCGAGCCACGGCATCTCGACCGCGGAGCCGGCGGACATCACGACGACGATATTCTTGTTGACCAGCGAGAGCGCGTGCAGCAGACCGAGCTGGCTCTCGGGCATCTTCATATGGGGGCGATCCAGGCCCTCGGACTCGGAGATCTCGTCGAGCCCCAGGTACAGCAGCACGACCTCGGCCTTTTGGGCGAGCGCGACCGCCGCGGCCTGCAGGGCCGCGTCGCCGGGGCCGACACGCGGATAGCCCTTCTCAAAGCCGATAACCTCCAGCGGGAAATTGCCGATCACGTCCCTGGTGGAGTCGAGCTTTGTGGGGTTGACGACCGAGGAGCCGGCGCCCTGATAGCGCGGCGTCTCGGCAAAGTCGCCGATCAGGGCGACCTTCGTCCCGGCCTTCAGCGGCAGCATGCCGTCGTCGTTCTTGAGCAGCACGATGCTCTGCTCGCTGGCGCGCATAGCCGCCGCGTGGTGGGCTTCCACGTTAAAGGTTTTCGGTGCCTTTTCGAGCGCCCGGTGGGTAGCCAGCACCACGTCCAGCAGCTCGTCGACACGGCGGTTCACCGTGTCCTCGGAAATGCGGCCCTCGTAGACGGCCGTGACCAGCTGCTCGGGGGAATCGCCGCCGGTGCTGGGCATTTCGAGGTGCGAGCCGGCCTTCACGCCGTCGACAAAATCGTTGCAGGCGCCCCAGTCGGAGACGACAAAGCCGTCGAAGCCCCACTGATCGCGCAAAATCTCCTGCAGAAGGTGTTCATTCTCATTGGCATAGACGCCGTTGACCATGTTGTACGCGGACATGATGCTGCGCGGATGGCCCTCTTTGACGGCGATCTCGAAGTTGGTGAGATAGATCTCGCGCAGGGTACGCTCGTCCATCACCGAGTTGCTGGCCTGGCGGCGGAGCTCGGAGTTATTGGCGGCGAAGTGCTTGGGGCAGGCGGAAATGCCGTTTGCCTGAATGCCCCGGATATAGCCCGCGGCCATCTTGCCCGCGAGATAGGGATCCTCGCTGAAATACTCAAAGTTGCGGCCGCAGAGCGGGCTGCGCTTGATGTTCAGGCCGGGGCCGAGCAGCACGGCCACATCCTGGGCGGCGGCCTCTTCGCCGAGACAGCGGCCGATCTCCTCGCCGAGGGCGGGGTCCCAGGAGTTGGCGATCGTCGCGGCGGTCGGAAAGCAGGTGGCCGGCACCGAGCCGTTCAGGCCCAGCTGGTCACCCGCGCCCTCCTGCTTGCGCAGGCCATGCGGGCCGTCGGACAGGCCGATGGAAGGCACGCCCTTGGCCTTCACACTGACGGTGTTCCAGAAGTCCCGGCCGGAGAGCAGCGCGGCCTTCTCCTCCAGCGACAGTTTTTGAATAATGCCTTCATGCTTCAGTTCCGTTTTCATATGTCTCCCCCACGATCATATATTGATAATAGTCCCATTATTGTCATGGATTTCTGACAAATCGGCAGGATTTGTCGGCGGTTTCATCGCTTTCCGGCAGAAATCCGAGCAATTGTCCAGTATAAAAAATTATACCCCCGCGGGCCCGGTTCGTCAATGTGACGGCGGGATCTGGCCTGCATTTTGTCGCTGTTGCCATTTTTCCGTTCTGATATTTGTGCAAAATGTCAAAGCCGCCACTCCGACTTATTCGGGGTGGCGGCTCATAAGCAGAACAATTCCGTCTGCCAATACCGCGATTCCAAGCATTAAACTCACAGCGGTCACCTCGGCTGTCGCCGTCAGATTCAGCAGCACATGGGCAACAAGGAGCAGCAGCCAGGTACTCCTCCAGGTCACGGCTCCGGCCCAGACGGAGAAGCAGAAGGCATATGCCGCCTGGAGGAGCGTCTCGTCCAGGCCGGCGCCGGCACGCAGATTAAAGCGGTATTGCCTTATTGATACTTTTCCGCGATGGCTTTCAGCGTCTCGGCGGCGCCGCGGCGGACCGAGGCGGGGGCCAGGATCTCGGCGTCAGCGCCGAAGCCGAAGACCCAGGCGTAAAACTGCGGGCTCACGACCACGTCGAGTGTGACTGTAAAGTGATCCTCGCCGTCGGGCGTGATCGGCACATCCGGGCCAAAGCGGTCAATGACGGCGCCGACAAGGTGCTTGGCCATGCGCAGCCACACCTTTTGCACCTCGCCGCCGAACATACCGAAGACCTTCTGCGCGTAGGACGACATATCCATCCGCGCAAATTCCTCCTTGCCGCAGCGTGTCTGCTCGAGCGCCTCGATATCGCTCATCTTGTCCACGCGGTAGTGCTTCATGCGCCGCGCGACAGTGTCCCAGGCGAGCAGATAGTAGTTCTCGTCATCCCAGATCAGCGTGAAGGGGCTGACTTCGTAGCGCGCACCGTCGCGGCGGTACTGCCGGGCTTTGTCTATGCCGTAGTTGAAATAGCGAAAGCGGATCTGCCGATCGTCGCTGATGGCGGCCGAGAGCTCGTCAACGTTATAATAGACGCTCTCGTTCATGGTCTTGACGCGTCCCGCCACATAGACCTGGCGCTGCAGGAGCCGGGCCTCGTGCACCGAGCAGAGCCCCTCGATCTTCCGGATCAGCGAGAGCGTCTTCTTCTGGGTGATAAAGCGCGAGGACTGCACCGCGTCCACCAGCAGCTTCAGCTCCGGAAGCTCGAACTCCCGCGAGGCGATGAAATAGCCTCGGGCGCGCTCGAACTTCACATCCAGCCCCCAGCGGCGCAGGGCCTCCATATCGTCGTAGATGCTCTTGCGCTCGGCCGCAATACCGCAGCGCTCGAGCTCCTCCTGCAGCTGCACCAGACTGACGGCGTGATCCTCGTCGGTCTCCTCCATCAGATAGTTCATCAATGCCAAAAGCTTCAGCTTCTGGTTCGGTGATTTGGGCATAGCTCATCCTCCGTCCGATTTATCGGTCACTGTCGCATTGTAGCACATATGAACACGCCGTGCAAGCCTGCAATCGGCGCGGAAAAACGAAATCAGGCATTGACGAGTCCCCCGATGTGTCATAAAATGTGAAGAAAGTTTCGGTTTGAGGCAGAAAAGCCTTCCCCTCCAGGGGAAGCCATTGCCGCAAGTCTGGCTTTACTGCGTTATGTTAATGCGCAAAAAGCTCTATTTACTGCGGAATACCGTTACATTCCGACAAGGGAAGGGATATCCATGAAAATTGTGCTGCAACACCTGACGAAGCGCTTTCCGGCCAGGGACAAAAAGGGCGAAGACGTGATCGCCGTGAACGATTTCGACTTCGAGATCCCGGACGGCAAGCTGATCGGGCTGTTAGGGCCCTCCGGCTGCGGCAAGTCCACCGCGCTCAACCTGATCTGCGGGCTTCTGGCCCCCAGCTCCGGGCGTATCCTCTTCGGCGACGATGATGTGACCGAGCTGCCGCCCGAAAACCGCGGCGTCGGCCTGGTCTTTCAGAACTACGCGCTCTACCCCCATCTGACGGTGCGCAAAAACATCCTCTTCCCGCTGCAGAACCTCAAGGGCGACGAACGCCCGACGAAGGCCGAGATGGAGCAGCGCATGCTTGCGTGCGCGCGCCTGGTGCAGATCGAGCCGCTGCTCGAGCGCCGGCCGAAGGAGCTCTCCGGCGGGCAGCAGCAGCGCGTGGCCATTGCGCGCGCCCTCGTCAAGCGCCCGCGCGTGCTGCTGCTCGACGAGCCGCTGAGCAACTTGGACGCGCGGCTGCGCCTGCAGACCCGCGAGGAGATCCGCCGCATTCAGCGCGAGACCGGCGTCACCACGGTGTTCGTCACCCACGACCAGGAGGAGGCCATGAGCATCTCTGACTTGATCGTCGTGATGAACGCGGGCGTCGTGCAGCAGATCGACAGGCCGCAGACCGTCTATGACGAGCCGATCAACCAGTTCGTGGCCCAGTTCCTCGGCACGCCGCCGATCAACCTGTTCTCCGGCCGCGTCCGGGACGGGCGGCTCTACCTGGGGGAGCAATGCGTGCTTGTCGTGCCCGGAGCGGAGGATGGCGAGGTGAATGTCGGCATCCGGCCCGAGGGCTTCGTGCTCGACCCTGAAGGGCCTCTCGGCTGCGAGCTGCTGGCCGTGGAGGTCATGGGCCGCGATACGAGCGTCGTTTTCGATCACGGCGCGCGAGCGTCGAGCTCGCTGCGGGCCATCATCCCGTCGGAGGAGCGGATGCACGCCGGTGAGCGCAGCGTGCGCTTCTCACTCAAGCCCTCGAAGGTCTATCTGTTCGATAAGGTCTCGGGCGCGCGCATCCGCTTTGGCGGAAAGTGAGGCGGCGGTATGGATTACGGCAATAACCGCAAGGCCTGGCTGTATCTGCTGCCCGCCCTTGCCTTTCTGCTGGTCTTCATGGTCTATCCGCTCGTCGACGTGTGCATCTACGCCGTCGAGGAGCGCTTCAACTTCGCCTCGCAGACCTATACGGGCATCGGCCTGTATAACTTTTCCTACGTCCTGCACGACCCGTTCTTCCTCCAGGCCGTGAAGAACACCTTCATCCTCGTGCTGATCACGGTGCCGCTCTCGACGGGCCTTGCGCTGCTGATCTCGGTGGGCCTGAGCTCGATCGAGCGGCTGCAGCGGCTGTACCAGACTGTGTTTTTCCTGCCCTATGTGACAAACACGCTGGCCGTCGGCCTGGTGTTCATGATCCTCTTCAAGCCGACGGAGTACTCCCCCGGCCTTGTCAACACCCTGCTCGCCGCCTTCGGCGTCAGCCCCGTCGACTTTATCGAGGGGCCCTACTGGGCGAAGATGCTGGTCATGTGCCTGTACACGGTCTGGGTTGTGATGCCGTTCAAGATCCTGATCCTCACCTCGGCACTGGCCTCGGTGAACCGGGACTACTACAATGCCGCGCGCGTCGACGGCAGCTCGAAGTGGCGTATCTTCACGCGCATCACGCTGCCGATGATCTCGCCGACAGTCTTCTATCTCATCATCACGGGCTTTATCGGCGCCTTCAAGGCCTACAGCGACGAAGTCGCGATCTTCGGCACCAACCTGAATGAGTCCGGCATGAACACGATCGTCGGCTATGTCTACGACATGCTCTACGGCAACAGCGGCGGCTACCCCTCGTTCGCCTCGGCCGCGGCGCTGATCCTGTTTATGATCGTCTTCACCGTCACGGTCATCAACCTGACGGTGTCGCGCACATCCGACTGAGGAGGTGGCAGCCTTGAAGCAAGCCAACGACTATACGCGCATCGAGCGCACGGCCCGCCGCCGCGAGACGGCGCGCAAAAGCGTCACCTATTTCCTGCTGAGCCTGTGGGCGCTGATCGTCCTCTTTCCGTTTTACTGGATGGTGCTGAGCTCGCTCAAGAGCCCCGGTGCCTACAACAGCGAGCGCAGCCCGGTGTTCTTCACGGCCTCTCCGACGCTTGAGAACTACGGGACGGCCTTCACCGGCGTGCCGCTGTCGCGCTATTTCACGAACACGCTGATCTTCACACTCGCCACGGTCGCCGTCATGCTGATCGTCATCATTCTGGCGGCCTATGCCTTTTCGCGGCTGGAGTTTCGCGGGAAAAACGCGCTGTTCTCGTTCTTTCTGGCCATGATGATGATCCCCAACGAGCTTGTCGTCACCACCAACTTCGTCACGATCACCAGCTGGAACATGCGCAACACCTTCTGGGGCCTCATCCTGCCCTCGGTCACCTCGATTTTCTATATCTACCTGCTCAAGGAGAACTTCGAGCAGGTGCCCGACGAGCTCTACAAGGCCGCGAAGGTCGACGGAACCTCGGATCTCAAGTATCTGTTCACGGTGCTGCTGCCGATCTGCCGCCCGACGGTCGTCACGGTCGTGATCCTGAAGATCATCGAGTGCTGGAACTCCTATGTCTGGCCGCGCCTCATCACCGACGAGCAGGCTTATTTCCTCGTGTCGAACGGCATTCAGGAGCTGCGCGAGAACGGCTTCGGGCGCGAGAACATCCCGGCCATGATGGCCGCGGTGGTCGTAGTGTCGGCGCCGCTGATCGTGCTGTTCCTGCTGTTTCGCGGCAAGATCATGGAGGGTGTCTCCCGGGGAGGGACCAAGGGATGAAACGACTGTCCGCCCTGCTGCTCGCTCTGTCGCTGCTCGCCATGCTGCTCTCGGGCTGCCACGGGCAGCTCGCCTCCGAGAGCGACACAGCCTCTGTCCAGACCTTCGCTGTGCCCGCTCGCTTTGACGAGAGCCGCAGCTATGAGATCAGCTTCTGGGCCAAGAACGACACCAACAAGACCCAGGTCAGGATCTACGAGAAGGCCATCGAAGACTTCCATGCGCTCTACCCGAACGTCACGGTAAAACTGCGGCTCTACACCGACTACGGCAAGATCTACAACGACGTGATCACCAACATCTCGACCAACACGACGCCGAATATCTGCATCACCTATCCCGACCATATCGCGACCTACCTGACGGGCGCGGACAACGTGGTGCCGCTCGACAGCTTCATGCGCGATGCGCGTTACGGGCTCGGCGGCAGCGAGCTGCGCTACGACGGCCCGGCCGAGGACGAGCTGGTGCCGCAGTTTCTCGCCGAGGGCGTGCTGGGCGGCCGCCACTACGCGCTGCCCTATATGCGCTCGACCGAGGCGACCTATGTCAACAAAACCTATGTCGAGGCCATGGGCTATGAGCTGCCCGAGGTGCTGACCTGGGACTTCATCTGGGAGGTCTCCGAGGCGGCGCTGGAAAAGGACAGCGACGGCAACTTCAAGGTCAACGGCCAGCGTGTGCTGATTCCCTTCATCTACAAGTCCACCGACAACATGATGATCCAGATGCTGCGGCAGAAGAACGCCGGCTACGCCACCGCCGAGGGCGAGGTGCAGCTCTTCAACGATACGACCCGCGAGCTGCTGCTGACGGTCGCCGAGCACGCGAAAAGCCGCGCCTTCTCGACCTTCAAGATCTCAAGCTACCCGGGGAACTTCCTCAACGCCGGACAGTGCCTGTTCGCGGTCGATTCGACGGCCGGCGCGACCTGGATGGGCTCAAAGGCCCCGAATATCGACATTCCGCCGGAGCATCTGGTGGATTTTGAGACCGCGGTCTACCCGGTGCCGCAGTTCGACATCGAGCATCCGCAGATGATCTCACAGGGGCCGTCGCTCTGCCTCTTCAGCAAGTCCGATCCCCAGGAGGTGCTGGCGTCTTGGCTGTTTGCCCAGTACCTGCTGACCAACGAGGTGCAGATCGCCTATGCCGAGACCGAGGGCTACGCCCCGGTGACGCTCAAGGCCCAGCGGGATGCGGCCTATCAGGACTATCTCAGCCGCGCCGGCGAGGACGACGGGCTGCACTACGCCACCAAGATCCAGGCCACCGAGCTGCTGATGGCCAACACCGACCACACCTTCACCACACCGGTCTTCAACGGCTCGACCTCGGTGCGCGACGCGGCCGGCCAGCTGATCGAGGACGTGTCCAAGGCCGTCCGCCGCCGGCAGACCGTGGACGACGCGGCGCTGACAAAGCTGTTCTCCGACGTATCAGACCTCTACCGCCTCGATCAGATTCAGCCCGTCTCGGACGAAGGGCCCGCCTTCGTCTCCGAGGATCTCGGCCCTCTGCCCGCCGGCTCCGTCGCCCTGCTGACCACGCTTGCCGCCGTCTGGGGGCTGATCGGTCTCGCGGCTCTGGTGCGGAAAGGGAAGCGAAACTGATATTTTTCCATATTACAGAAAAACAGCAAATAATCCCTTGCAGGTTTACAGCAAGCGGGATATAATAAATCATGTTGTCCACAGAGGACGGCAATTTGCAAAAAGGAGAACTGAACCGTATGAAAAAATTGTTTGCGCTGCTGCTGACACTATGCATGGTTCTGGCGCTGGCCGCCTGCGGCAGCACGGCCGCTCCCGCCGCCACCCAGGCGCCGGCCACGCAAGC
>CACXDT010000249.1 GCA_902766405.1 Oscillospiraceae bacterium | reverse complement strand
ATATCTTTGCGCGCCGGGCGGCCGCAAGGGCCGCCCCTACGGCAAGACCATCGTTTTTACAACTCCGGTGCATTTTTGCAACACGCCGATCATGGAATTAGCTTATAGGGTGCTGCAGTGTTTACTTATGCTTCTTTTCTTTTGCAATGTCCAGCACCAGCAGCAGGCAGGCGAGTACCGAGAGGCCGAGCAGCGACCACTGCGCGACGTTCAGCGCCATCTGCCACCACGGCGTCACCGAGACGACCTTGGTGTAGGGGCTGATGCCGTCCATGCCGCGGGAGTGCAGCACCGTGTACATGACGCGCTTGGACGAGGTGCGCATGGCCTGGGCAACGGCAGCGTTGGGCTTGGCGCCCTTTGGGCCGTAGGCGCTCAGACTCGCGAGGTCGAGCTCGCCGTCCGGGATATCGTTGCCCGCGACGATCTCATGCACCGGCACCATGTAGGAGGAGTCGTACATGTCGCTGACCGCAAAGCCCTCCATGCCGGCCTCGCCGCGCAGCCAGTCGGTCAGCAGCGCGGAATAGGCGCCGCACCAGTTGGCGCCGAGACGGTTGTAGCCGGTCATGACGCACTTGGCGTCGGCGTTCACGATGGGCAGCTCGAAGGCGCGCAGATAGTTCTCGCGCAGCGCCTGCTCGGGGATCCAGACGCCGATGCCGGCGCGGTTGTTCTCCTGATCGTTCAGCACAAAGTGCTTGTTGTAGACATAGACGCCCTTCGACTGGATGCCGCGGGTCTCGGCAGTGTCGATCAGACCCGTGAGGATGCCGTCCTCGGAGTAGTACTCAAACACGCGGCCGGCGTAGGGGGAGCGGTGGATGTTCAGACCTGTGCCGTAAAGTCCGGCGTAGCCGGCCCACATCGAGTCCTCACCGATCAGCTCGCCGACTTCTTCAGCCAGCTTGTCGTTGAAGGTGGCGGCGATGATGCCGTTGCAGGGATAGGCCGTGCCCTTGAGATCCTTGCCGGGGTCGTTGTTCACGGTGGCGTAGCCGTTCGGGCCGATCGAGTACTTCTGCGTGACGCCCGAGGGGCCGTTGTGGTCGATCGTGGCAGGCTTGCCGACCGAGCTGACGCCCGCGGTCTCGCGCAGGCCGGTCAGCGTGACCGAGGCCATCTCCTCATAGCTCAGCTGATCGAGGAAGGTATCCCACATCGGATCGTCGTAGGCATAGTCGAGCATGTTGACAAGCTGGAGATCGGCCTCCTCACCCATCTTCGGGAAGTCGACGCCGGTGGCGTCGGGCAGATCGGCGTCGTCGAGGACAACATCCTTTGCCAGCTGGTCGGTCATCGCGAGCTTCACATAGCCGGGCGTCACAGTGCCCTCCCAGTCGCTGCGGGAGTAGTAGACGATGCTGTTGTCCCCGCGGCCCTCATAGCGGTTCATGTCGGCGTCGGCGAAGAGCGGCGTCACGGCCGCGCCGGTGCCGTAGGAGGTCGCATAGGTCGTGGCATCGAAGGTCTGCTCGATGGCGTAGGTCATGGCCTCGTTGCCGTCGGCGGTCATGCCGTCATCGACGGTGTAGCCCTTGGCGGCGAGGATGTTGTTGGCCGCCTCGTGCGCGTTCTGCGCCGCGGTGAGGTAATAGGTGCCGTCCTCAAGGATATAGGCGCCGGTGCCGAAGGTGTCGAAGCTGGTGAGATAGTACTCCGGCACGTTTACCGTGACGGTCTCGCTCGCGCCGGGCTGGAGGATCTGGGTCTTGCCGTAGCCGACGAGCTCGACCGCGGCCTTCTCGATGCCGTTTTCGCGGTCATAGTCGGTATAGGGCTTCTGCGCGTAGATCTGCACGGTCTTCTTGCCGGCAACATCGCCGGTGTTCGTGACCTTGACCGTCAGCTCATAGGCCGCGTCCTGTCCCTCGCCGCTGCGTTTGACCGAGAGATCGGAGAATTCGAACGTGGAATAGCTCAGCCCGTAGCCAAAGGGGTAGGAGACCACGCTGTTATAGCGGAAGTTCCCGGCCTTGGGCGTGCCGAGCACGACATCCTCATAGCGGGTCTCGGTGTACTTATAGCCGAGATAGATGCCCTCCTGATAGACAACATACTTGCCGTAGGCCGAGAGGGCGGAGAAGTTGTAGTCGTTGGCACCTTCATAGAGATAGGAGCCGAAGTTGTTCATCACGGGGTCGAGCTGGTTGTCCATCCACCAGGTGTCGGGCAGCGAGCCGGAGGGGTTGACCGCGCCGCTGAGCACGTCGCCCACGGCATAGAGACCGGTCTGGCCCACCGAGCCGACCCACAGCGCCGCGTCGACACCGTAGTCCTCTTCGTAGAGGAAACCGGTGGAGATGGGGTTGGCGCTGTTGATGATCACGGTGATCGAGCGCACGGCACCGTCGTCCTTGAGCTCCTTCATGCCCTCGAGGATCGAAAGCTCGTCCTCGTTGAGATGCAGGTAATCGCCGTCGAGCGCGTCTTCCTTCTCGGCGGTCACGTCGTCACCCTCGCCGCCGACACGGCCGACGACGTAGATCAGATCCTCGCCCTGGCCGATGGTGTCGTCACAGTTCTTCATGACCTTCTTCCAGCGCAGCTCGCCGATCTCATAGGTGTTGCGCCCGTTCTCGTTCTCGACATAGGAGTCGAGCAGGGCCTTGTCGACCACGTCGTAGCCCGCGCCGGTCAGCACGTCATAGTAGTTCGGCGCGCCGTCGGCGTCCACCGCGCCGGAGCCGGTGCCGCCGTAGACGGGGTCGACCGCTGTCACGCCGATCAGCGAGACCTTGCTCCCGGCCGGGAGCGGCAGAGCGGCGTTCTCGTTTTTCAGCAGGACGATGCCCTCGCCCTCCACCTCGCGCACCTTGGCTTCGCCCGCGGCCTTCAGCTCGGCAATCGAGGAGAAGCGGCTTTCAAAGTAGCGCGCATAGGTCTCCTCCTGCCCCTCGGGCAGGGTCGAGACGGTCATGCTGGTCTTGGTTCCGAGTACCTGGTTGATCTGGCCCGCGTTCTCGCCGGCGATGATGTTACCGGTCAGGACAAGCGCAAGCAGAAGCGTGGTCACGTTCAGAAACACTTTTTTCAAGGTCCTTCTTGTCGAAGGCTTCATAGGAGTTTCTCCTTTCCCAAATCATTTGGAGGGGCGGCCCCTCCGGGCTGTCCGCCGATGCGGCGGCGGACACAGGCACGCCTGCGCCTGCCCGGTCGATGCTTCAGAACCGGAGGGCGCAGACTGTCTGATACTTAATTGCTATCATACAGGAAAATTGAAAATTCGGAAAGAGCTGTGTCGCGCTTGTTGTGAAACGGATCGTAATCGGCTGCCCTGCAAAAATACGTCAATTAATTTGTCGTGAACAGTAATATATATCGCAAACAGAATAATTATTGACGTGAACAGACTGCTGGCCCCGGTCGGGAAGCGGTCGAAAGCGAAAAAAACCGTTGCATCTGCCGCCTGTCCATGTAATAATATAGGTGCATATTCAGCGGGAATGCGGTCCCTCGATATGCAGGATGCTTCATTCATTACGTTGGCCGGGGCAGGTCTGCCCGCGGCCGGATTGGAAAGGAGTCATCATTTCCCATGAGCAATCCCTCTGTGAAAAAAGGCTTCGGCTTTTACGCGACTCTCTGCGCCGCTGTGCTGGCGCTCGCCGCGGGCGCCTATTTTGTCTCGATCCACGGCACCTTCGGTCTCGACAGTACCCATAACGGCGTCTGCTACGACCCGATGATCCTGGTGCTGCTGTTCGGCGGCGCGGCGCTCGCCGTTGTCCTTGTGCTGATCAAGCGCTTCGGCCTGGCCTCCGCTGTTATCGCCGCGGCCCCCGGCGTTGCGATCTGCGTCTTTGTCCACAAATGCTACTGGTATGTGGTCGACGTCTTCGTCGGCATCGACGAGAAGCACGGCTTTGACCCCCGCTTTATCACCTTCGTGGCGCTGATCGCCGCCGCCTTCCTGGTTGGCGAGATCGCGATCTATGCCAGGAAGACAAAGAGCGCTGCCTGACGGTGTGAGGCAGGAGGAAAACGACGATGAGACAGACGATCCTTCTCAACGATTCCTGGAGCTTCACGGGGCCCGACGGCTCGACGCAGCCGGTTGAGGTTCCCCATACCTGGAACGCCGTCGACGGACAGGACGGCGGCAACGACTATTACCGCGGCGAGTGCCTGTACCGCCGCGCCTTTGACCGCCCCGCCTTTGACGAGGCGGCGCAGTGCGTGTATCTCGAGTTTCACGGCGTCAACGCCTCGGCGAAGGTCGAGCTCAACGGCCAACAGATCCTGACGCACGACGGCGGGTACTCCACCTTCCGCACCGAGATCACCTCCCTCTTAAAAGAACACAATGAACTCTCCGTCACCGTGGACAACAGTGTGAATGACCGTGTCTATCCCCAGAAGGCCGACTTTACGTTCTACGGCGGCATTTACCGGGACGTCGATCTGCTGATCGTCCCGAAAAAGCACTTCGATCTCGACTATTTCGGCGGCTGCGGCGTCATGGTCACGGCCAAGCCGCTCGAGGGCTACCACGCGGGCGAGGTCGAGGTAAAAACCTATAAAAACTGTGATGACAGTGTCTCTGTCACGCTGCTCGACGCTGAGGGCAAGGCTGTCGCCAGCGGCAGCGGACAGGAGCGTGTCACGCTCCGTATCGAGGGCGTGCACCTCTGGAACGGCGTGGAGGATCCCTATCTCTACACCGCCGTTGTTCGTCTCGAGAGCGGGGATGAGATCTCCGTCCGCTTCGGCGTGCGCGATTTCCACTATCACTCCAAGGATGGCTTCTTCCTCAACGGCAAGCGCTATCCGCTGCGCGGCGTCAGCCGCCACCAGGACCGCAAGGGTCTCGGCAACGCGCTGACACGCGAGCTGCACCGCGAGGATATGGACATCATCTGCGAGATGGGCGCGAATACGATCCGCCTCGCGCACTACCAGCACGACCAGTATTTCTATGACCTCTGCGACGAGCGCGGCATGGTCGTCTGGGCCGAGATCCCCTATATCTCCGAGCATATGCCGAACGGCCGCGAGAATACGATCTCCCAGATGACCGAGCTGATCGTCCAGTGCTACAACCACCCCTCCATCGTCTGCTGGGGCGTGTCGAACGAGATCACGATCTCGACGAAGGACAAGCAGGACATGCTGGACAACCACCGCGTGCTCAACGACCTGTGCCACCGCATGGACCCGACCCGTTTTACAACGCTTGCCTGCTACGCGATGTGCGGGCCCTTCAACCCTGTGGCGCACATCACCGACGTGGTCAGCTGGAACCTGTATCTTGGCTGGTACGTGCCGGGCCTGTTCTTAAACGATCTGTGGATGGACTTCTTCCACAAGGTCTACCCGGACCGCTGCCTCGGCTATTCCGAGTACGGCTGCGAGGGCATGCCGAACCTGCACTCCGCCCACCCCAGGCGCGGTGACCACACCGAAGAGTATCAGGCCATTTACCACGAGTACATGCTCAACTGCTTTGAGCGCCACCCCTGGATGTGGGCGACCCACGTCTGGAACATGTTCGACTTTGCGGCCGACGCGCGCAACCAGGGCGGCGAGCCGGGCATGAACCACAAGGGCCTCGTGACCTTCGACCGCAAGACGAGGAAGGACAGCTTCTATCTCTATAAGGCCTGGTGGTCGAAGGAGCCCTTCGTGCACATCTGCTCGAAGCGCTTTGTTGACCGCACCGAGGACACGATTTCGGTCAAGGTCTATTCCAACCAGAACGAGGTCACGCTGTATGTAAACGGCGACAAGCTGGAGACAAAGCACGGCGAGCACATCTTCGAGTTCCGGGTGCCCATGAGCGCCGAGACGAAGCTCCGCGCGGCCTCCGGCGAGTGGAGCGACGAGGCGGTCTTCCGCAAGGTGTCGGTTCCGAATCCCGCCTATGTGCTGAAGGATACCGGCGACAAGGGCGCCAACTGGACAAATAAGGAGTAAGCGTATGAGTAAAGCAGCAACTACCCAGAGCGCGGATACGCTCAATCGGGCCAAGCTCTATCAGCTGGCTCTTTTCCCGCTCAACAATGGCGCGACCAATGTCTACTTTGTTCTGATCCTCTCGTATGTCGCGCAGTTCGGCTCGAGCGTACTGAAGCTCGGCATGTATGCCTCGCTGATGGTGACGATCATGCGTGTTTTCGACGCGATCACCGACCCGATCATCGGTGCGCTGATGGATCGCACCTCGACAAAAATCGGCAAGTTCCGCCCCTTTATGATGATCGGCAGCGGCATCATGGCCGTGAGCGTCGTCGCGCTGTATATCCTCACCCCGTTCATCCCCGAGACGATGATGTGGCTGCGCTACGTGCTCTTTACGCTGGTCTACGCGGTCTGGGTCATCGGCTACACCTTCCAGACCTCCTGCACCCGCGCCGGACAGACCGTGCTGACCAACGACCCCAACCAGCGCCCGATGTTCACGATCTTCAACACCGTGGGCTCGATGCTTGGCATGGGCGTCATGCAGTTCCTGATCCCGCTGGTGAAGGGCGCCTATGATATCAAGGACGCGGCCGGCACGGTCATCACCTCGGGCTATGCCCGGCCGGAGCTTTACCGCATCATCACGCCCATCGGCATCGCCGTCTCCGTACTGCTGACGATTCTCGCGATCATCGGAATCGCCGAGAAGGATCGCCCCGAGTTCTACGGCATCGGCGGCGAACAGGAAAAGCTCAGCCTTTCGCAGTACATGGAGATCATCCGCAACAACAAGCCCATGCAGCGCCTGATGGTCGCCGGCGCGGGCTGCAAGCTCGCCCTGGCCATCGCCACCAACACCACCGTGCTCCTGGCGCTCTACGGTATTGTAATGGGCAACTATAACAGCCTCTATCTGCCGATGATGATTTTGGGCTATGTCTTCGCCGTGCCCTTCTTCCTGCTGAGCGTGCGCACCTCGCAAAAGCTTGGGCAGAAGGCTTCGCTCACGCGCTATGTTGCGGTCGCGCTGATCTGCTATGTCGGCGTGCTCGTGCTGCTGCTGATCTCGAATCCGGGCAACGCGGCCACGGTGCTATCCTTCCCGTTCAGCGGGGGCGGCGCGATCAACTTCTACACGGTGCTGTTCATCCTCTTCTTCGGCGTGGGCTACGGCGCCTACTACGCCACGGCCGATATGCCTATCCCGATGGTGGCCGACTGCTCCGACTATGAGACATATCGCTCCGGCAAATATATCCCCGGCATCATGGGCACGCTGTTCTCACTGGTGGATAAGCTCGTCTCCTCCCTGGCGCAGACGCTCGTGGCCTTCCTCTTCCTGCTCTTTGCCGGACTTGGCGAGCTGCCGACCGACGCGACACCCTATTCCGGCGGCATCAAGGTCGCGGTCATTGTCATGTTCTGCGTGATCCCGATGCTGGCCTGGGCAGCCACGCTCTGGGCCATGAAGGGCTACAGCCTGACAGGCGCGCGGATGAAGGAGATCCAGAGCGTGAACGCCTCGCGCAAGGCCGCGATCGCCTCCGGCATGTCCATGGACGAGGCCATGCGGAAATGGCCCTCCAAGGAATAATCCCTTTGTATGTTTCGCCGGTCACCGGCGGGCAAAAATAGTATTTGAAGAAAGGAAAAAGATTATGAAAAAAGTAGTTTCCCTGCTCCTTGTGCTCGCTCTTGCCCTGTCGTTCACAACGCTGGCCTTTGCGGAAGATTCTCTGCTCGAGGCCGACGTGGAAGAGCTCCTGGACTTTGACCGTGAATCCCCCGTCACCGATTGGGAGGGCGAGTGGGTCCTGGCCGCCGCCTACATCGGCGAGGATTTTGCCGATGAGAACGATATCGAGACCACCGGTCTGATCGAAGTGGCCGAGGACGCCGTCAAGATGAGCGTCACCGCCGTGCTCGACGGCAGTGCCACCGGCTCCGATGCCGGTGTCATGGTCGACCAGGCCGCCTACTATCACGCCCATGTCTATGATATGGACGCGGTTGTGACCTTTGCCGAGGACATCGCCGAGGACGAGGCCAAGCTGAAGCTCCCCTGGGACGGCTGGCTGTACACCGTGCGCGGTGAGGGCGACGGCGACTTCAACATGGGCGTCGGCAAGCTGAGCAAGGTCTCGGCCGAGGATAAGAGCCTGTACTTCGGCGCCGTCACCGGTGTCGAGAACGAGGCCATCTCCGACGAGAGCATGAAGTATGTCGGCATGAACAAGGACGGCCAGCTGATCGTCTGCTACAGCGAGGATAACATGGTCAAGAAGGACGGCGACGTCGCCTTTGCCTATATCTTTGTCCGCGCCGAGGAAGCCGCTGCCGAGTAATTACGGCAAGCGCAGGTTTCGCATCGTAGGGGCGGCCCTCGTGGCCGCCCGGCGGTACAACAAAATCATTGTCAGAAAAGGTTGGGCGAATTCGTGCGTCGCTGCACGCGTTCGCCCAACCCATTTTTACCGGCAATTTCCGCTTGCGATCCAACGGCAGAGATTGTATGATAACATTATGGAACAGCTTTCGACAAAAAAACGCGGCCTCGCCGCCATCTTTCGCCTGGCGCCGGGGCGGCATGTGCTGCTGCTCGTCAGCGCCGCCGTGATCGCGCTGCATCTGGCAACGCGCACGAATCGCGCACTGAATGTCTGGCTGTCGGAGCACGCGGTTCGGCCGCTGCACCGGCTGCTGGGGCGCGTGAACAGCGTGTTCCCGTTCTCCGTGGCCGAGCTGCTGATCGCGCTTGCCGCGGTTTCGCTGGTGATATTCCTGTGCGTGCAGACTATCCGGCTGATCCGCCGCCCGGAGCGGGCCGCGGGGCTCTACCGCCTTGTGCTGACACTTGCCGCGTGCGGTCTCGCGGTCTACGCCCTCTTCTGCCTGCTCTGGGGCGTCTTTTACTATTGGGACGACTTCGCCGCGCGCAGCGGTCTCTCGGCAGAGCCGGTCAGCGTCGATCAATTGGAGACGGTCACGCGCTATTTTGCCGACCTTGCCAATACATACGCCGCGCGCGTTGCGCGCGATGAGGACGGTGTTTATACGGTCGATCGGCAGGAGCTGCTCAATCAATCGCCCGCGGTCTTTGAGACGACGGCTGCGCGCTATCCCTGTCTTGACGGTCCGGCGCTCACGGTCAAGGGGATCCGCTGTTCGCGCGTCATGAGCGCGCTGAACTTCACGGGCTTTTTCTTCCCCTTCACGGCGGAGGCCAACGTGAACATGGATTTCCCTCCGGCCCTGCTGGCCTCGACGATCGCCCACGAGCTCAGCCACCAGCGCGGCGTCGCCAAGGAGCAGGAGGCCAACTTCTGCGCGGTGCTGGCCTGCCTGAACTATGGGGATGCCGATTACGTCTATTCCGCGGCGCTGCTGGCGTACACGCACCTCGGCAACGCCCTCTATGCCGCCGATTACGCCGCCTGGGAGCCAATCTATCTCAGCCTCAGCGACAGTGTGCGCCGGGATTTTGCCGCGAACCGCGCCTATTGGCAGCGGTACGAGACGCCGGTCCAGACCGTGTCTGACAAGGTCTACGAGGGCTTTCTCTACAGCTACGACCAGAATCTGGGCCTGAAAAGCTACGGCGCCTGTGTCGACCTGCTGGTGAATTACTATTATGACACAGCATACACGCAGCTTGTGGAGAAGGAGAATATCGAGAATTAGACAGTCAAGTTTTTCGAAAACAGAAAGCCTTTTTTTCGCTGTTTTTCTGAAAAAGGCTTGACAAAGTGGACGGGAGTTGCTATTATAATCAAGCGCTCCAAAGACAGCAGGTGGCCTCTGGCCGTAAATCCTGCCGAGGACATCAACATGTTTCACCATGATATGTTTATGCCCCTCTGTGCCTTTGCGCAGAGGGGCTTTCTTTTTGGGCGTGACAAACCAACCGTGTGGAGGTGAAATCACACAATGCCAAACGCAAGAGTTCTTAGCGAGAAGCAGGCGATCGTCGAAGCTCTCTCCGAACGGATCAAGAAGGCCGGCGCCGGCGTCCTGGTGGACTACAAGGGAATCACTGTGGCCGAGGATACCGCACTGCGCACCGAGCTCCGCAAAGAGGGGATCGAGTACACCGTTGTCAAGAACACCCTGACCAGAAAGGCTCTGGATCAGCTGGGCATGAGCGGCCTCGATGCCGTTCTGAACGGCAGCACCTCTCTGGCCACCACCGAGCAGGATCCCATTGCTCCCTTCCGCATCCTCAACGACTACAGCAAGAAGCTCAACGAGCGCTTCAACATCAAGGCTGCCTTTATGGACGGCCAGGTGCTGAACGAGAGCGAGGTCGCTGAGATCGCAGAACTGCCCAGCAAGGACGCTCTGTATGCCAAGGTCCTGGGAACCATGATCGCACCCATCACCGGCCTGGCCGTTTGCCTCGGCCAGATCCTGGAGCAGAAGGGCGGCTCTCTCGAGGCCCCCGCTGCTGAAGAAGCCGCGGAATAATTCCGCAAACCAAATTTGAATTGGAGGATATTTCAATGAGTGAAAAAATCGCTGCCCTTATTGAAGAAGTCAAGGGCCTTACCGTTCTCGAGCTGAGCGAGCTCGTCCATGCTCTGGAAGAGACCTTCGGTGTCTCCGCCGCCGCTGTCGCCGCCGGCCCCGCCGCCGGTGCCGCCGCTGGCCCCGCTGTTGAAGAGAAGACCGAGTTCGACGTTGTCATGACCGCTTTTGGCGATCAGAAGATCAAGGTCATCAAGGAAGTCCGCGGCATCACCGGTCTGGGCCTGGCCGATGCCAAGGCTCTGGTCGAGGGTGTTCCTGCCAAGATCAAGGAAGGCGTCTCCAAGGAAGACGGCGAGGCCATGAAGGCCCAGCTCGAAGCCGTTGGCGCTACCGTCGAGCTGAAGTAAGCAATGTAGGGGCGACCCTCGCGGTCGCCCGCAAGACAAAGAAAAATCTCCGACAATACGCATTTTGGAGCGTGCTGTCGGAGATTTTTTATTTCGAGGAAGGGCGACCACGAGGGTCGCCCCTACAAAAACGCTTTTACCCGCCCAGATACGCCTTCTGTACCTCGGGGCTGGCGGAGAGTTCCTTGCCGGTGCCGGACATCACGATGCGTCCGGTCTCGAGAACGTAGGCGCGGTCGGCCACGCGGAGGGCCTTCTGCGCGTTCTGCTCGACCAGCAGGATGGTCGTGCCGGCCTTGTGCAGGCTCTGGATGATCTCGAAGATCTGATCGACAAGAATCGGGGCCAGACCCATCGAGGGCTCGTCCATCATCAGCAGCTTCGGGTGGCTCATCAGTGCGCGGCCCATGGCCAGCATCTGCTGTTCGCCGCCGGAGAGCGTGCCGGCGATCTGCTTTTCGCGCTCCTTCAGGCGGGGGAACTGCTCGTACACACGCTCCAGCGATTCGTCGATGCCGCTCTTTTGTGTGAAGGCGCCCATGTCGAGGTTTTCGCGCACCGTCATCTGCAGGAAGATGCGCCGCCCCTCGGGAACCTGGGCCAGGCCCTTGTTTACCAGCTTGTGCGTCGGGATGTGGCTGATATTCTCGCCGTTGAAGGTGATGCTGCCGGTGCGCGAGCGCAGCAGACCGGAGACGGTTTGCAGCGTTGTGGATTTGCCGGCGCCGTTGGCGCCGATCAGCGTGACGACCTCGCCCTCGTTGACCGTGAAGGATACGCCCTTGATCGCGTGAATCGCGCCGTAGTAGACGTTGATGTTTTCGACGTTCAGAAGTTCACCCATGGTCAGTCCTCCTTCTTGCCCAGATAGGCTTCGATGACGACAGGGTCGTTCTGGATATCCTCCGCCGTGCCCTTGGCGATCAGCTTGCCGAAGTTCAGCACGGCGATGCCCTCGCAGATGCCCATGACAAGGTTCATATCGTGCTCGATCAGCAGAATGGCGATCTGGAACGTATCACGGATCTTGATGATGTTCTCCATGAGCTCGGCGGTCTCCGAGGGGTTCATGCCGGCGGCGGGCTCGTCGAGCAGCAGCAGGCAGGGATTGGTGCCGAGCGCGCGGATGATCTCCAGACGGCGCTGGGCGCCGTAGGGGAGCGAGCCGGCCTTCATGTGTGCCATATCCTGCATATTAAAAATGCTCAGCAGCTCCATGGCGCGCTCATGGGCGATCTTTTCCTGCCGCCAGTAGTTGGGCAGGCGCATAATGCCGCTGAACATGCCGTAGTTGATCTGGTTGTGCATGCCGAGCTTGACATTGTCCTCGACCGACTGTTCGTTGAACAGGCGGATGTTCTGGAACGTACGGGCCACGCCCAGCTTGCTGACCTGCACGGTGTCCATCGGGCCGGTGTCCTTGCCGTTGATCAGAATCGTGCCGCGGGTCGGCTGGTAGACCTTGGTCAGCATATTGAAGATCGTGGTCTTGCCGGCGCCGTTCGGGCCGATCAGACCGGTGATCTCGGTGCTGCCGACGGTCAGTGTGAAGTCGTCCACGGCGCGCAGGCCGCCGAAGTCGATGCCGATGTGGCGGGCCTCCAGCACGGGGAGCTTGCCGAGGTCGCGTTTGGGGATATAGGAGTCGGTCGGTACGGGAACAAGGGGACTTTCGTTGACGGAACGGATCTTCTTAGGCACCTTCCTCAGCTCCTTTCTTCTTGTGGGGGATCAGCTTTCCAACCAGCGCCTTGGCCTGCGGGTTGTTGGTGCCGAGCATGACGACGATCAGCACAATGGCATAGGCCAGCATGCGGTATTTGTCAAAGCCGCGCAGCGCCTCGGGCAGGATCGTCAGCACGGCGGCCGCGATGATCGAGCCGGTCATGTTGCCAAGACCGCCCAGCACGACGAACACGAGCACCGTGATCGAGGTGTTGAAGTTGAATTTCGAGGATACGATCGTCGAGAAGTTCAGCCCGTAGAGCGCGCCCGCGGCGCCGGCCAGTGCGGCCGAGGTGACAAAGGCCATCATCTTGTACTTTGTCACGTTGATGCCGACGCTCTCGGCGGCGATGCGGTTGTCGCGCAGCGCCATGATCGCGCGGCCGGAGCGGCTGTGCATCAGGTTGAGGACAATGACAAGCGCCAGCAGGATCAGCACCACACCGGCGGGGAAGGTCGCGATCGCCTTGACGCCGGTCGCGCCCTGCGCGCCCTTGATGATGACCTTGCCGCCCTCCATGAGATGCAGATCGGATACGCTGCGGCTGCCGGTGGCGTTGAAGAGAATATGTAAGCCGTTGCCGTCTACACCGACGATCAGGCAGTTGATCAGATCCTTGATGATCTCGCCGAAGGCCAGCGTCACGATGGCCAGATAGTCGCCCTGCAGGCGCAGCACCGGGACGCCGACGATCACGCCGGTGATCGCGGCAAAGATCGCGCCGACGACCATGGCGATCACCAGACGCAGCACCGGGGAGGGGATGACGGAGGCGAGACTCATCGCGGCGACAACACCGGAGAAGGCGCCGACACTCATGAAGCCCGCATGGCCGAGACTCAGCTCACCGAGTACGCCCACGGTCAGGTTCAGCGAAATGGCCATGACCACATAGGCGCAGATCGGCACCAGCTGACCCGAGAGCGAGCGCGTCAGCATCCCGCGGCTGCGCATGATATAAACGACTAAAAAAGCAAGGATAACGCCCGCAAAGGTCAAAAAATCCTTCAAACGGGACGGATTGTTCGTTTTCATTCCGGCACCTCACACCTTCTCGGGGATATATTTCCCCAGCAGTCCCGTCGGCTTGACAAGCAGGACGACGATCAGGGCGGCAAATACGATGGAGTTGGCCAGCTGCGAGGAGATGTAGGCCTTGGAGAGAGATTCGACAATGCCGAGGATCAGTCCGCCGAGGAAGGCCCCGGGGATCGAGCCGATGCCGCCGAACACGGCGGCCGTAAAGGCCTTAATGCCGGGCATCGAGCCCGTGGTCGGCATCAGCGTGGAGTAGGACGAGCACAGCAGCACACCGGCGATGGCCGCGAGGGCCGAGCCGATCGCAAAGGTCAGGGAGATCGTGCTGTTGACATTGATGCCCATGAGCTGGGCCGCCGCCTTGTCCTCGGAGACGGCGCGCATGGCCTTGCCCATTTTGCTCTTGCTCGTGAAGAGCGTGAGGGCGACCATGATGACGATGCAGGCCGCGACCGTCAGCAGGGATACGTAGCTGATCGACAGCTGCCCGTCAAACAGATGCACCGTACCGGTGATGATGGGCGTATAGGACTTGGGGTTGGCGCCGAAGATCAGCAGCGCGGAGTTTTGCAGCAGATAGCTGACGCCGATGGCCGTAATCAGTACCGCGAGCGACGGGGCCGCGCGCAGCGGGCGATAGGCCAGTCCCTCGATCAGCACGCCGAGCAGGGTGCAGACCACCATAGCGAGCAGAATGGCCACCCAGGGGCTGAGACCGGCGTTCATCATGGCGATCAGGGAGATATAGCCGCCGACCATGATGACGTCGCCGTGGGCAAAGTTCAGCATCTTGGCGATGCCGTAGACCATGGTATAGCCCAGGGCGATGATGGCATACACGCTGCCAAGGCTGATCCCACTAATGAGATAGGATAAAAACTCCATATCGTCACCTCACATGAATACGCGCATTTGCATACCCGCGTCTGGCGGGTATGCAAATGCTGCATGGATATGCCGCAGATTATCTATCAGTATACTTGAAACTGCGGAATTTGTAAATTGCTGTTTGACGGAAATCAACAGATGTTTCGTCCCGTCAGGGGCTCATCAGTTAAGATGATAATGAATATAGGATGGCGAAAAGCCAAAAAGCTTTTCGCCGCGCCACTTTGTGGCGCAGCAAAACAGCACAGCTGTTTTGCCGTATATTCATTGCAATGCGCATCGGGCGAATGATTCAAGGAATCATTCGCTGCCAAACATGTCGTTTGGCAGCGAAATCAATCGAATCCTCGATTGATTTCGCCATCCGATACTCATTATCAGGCGGCGGTGTAGGCGCCGTCCTTGATGACCATGGCGCGCGGGCTCTTGCTGACCTCGCCGTTGGCACCCCAGGTCATGCTCTCGCCGGTCAGACCGTCGACGGAGACCTCGGTGGCGACGGCAACGATGGCCTCACAGATGTCGGCATAGCTCATATCGGCGGTGCAGCCGGCCTTCTCATACATGGCTTTGAGCGCGTAGATGACGTCGTAGGCGTCGGCGGCGAACTGGTTGGGGACTTCGTTGAAGCGCTTCTGATACTCGGCGACAAAGTTCTGGGTCAGCTCGTCCTCAGCGTCAGCGACGAAGGGGGTCAGCAGCATGACGCCCTCGGCCAGGGAGGTGTCAAAGCCTTCCATGGTCAGGATGCCGTCCATGCCGTCCACACCGAAGAAGGTGGGGGCGTAGTCCATGGCCTTGGCCTGGGTCAGGATGACGGAAGCGGGGGTGTAGTACATCGGCAGGAAGATGACGTCGGCGCCGGCGGCCTTGGCGGCGTTGAGCTGCACGGAGAAGTCGGTGGAGGTGTCTTCGGTGAAGGTGCCCTCGCCGACGACCTCAAAGGCGTCGGTCTCGGCAGCGGCGGCGACAAAGGTGTCGCGGATGCCCTGGGAGTAGGCGTCGTCGTTCTTGTAGATGACGTAGACCTTGCTGCCGGCCATGTTCTCAGCCATGTAGTCGGCCGAGCCGGAGCCCTGGTTGGGGTCGGTGAAGCAGAGCTGGAACATATTGTCCTTGCCCGCGGTCACGTCGGGGGAGGAGGCGGAGGGGGTCATGGCGAAGACGCGGTCGTTAAAGGCGCAGTCGGAGACGGCGATCGCCGGGGTCGTGGTGACAGGGCCGCACAGCAGCTGCATGCCCCAGTCCATCAGGTTGTTGTAGGCGTTGACGGAGGCTTCGGCATCGTGCTGGTCGTCCTGGCAGTTGAGCTCGACCTGGGCGCCGTTGAAGCCGCCGGCCGCGTTGATCTCGTCCACGGCGATCTGGGCGCCGTTCATGACGGCCTGGCCGTAGATGGCCGCACCGCCGGTGGTCGGGCCGATGGCGCCGATTTTCACGGTGTCGTCAGCGAAGGCAATGCTTCCGAGACTGAGAACGAGTGTCAGGGCGAGAAGCAGGCTGAGGGTTTTCTTCATGTTCATGGTGGTCTCTCCTTTTGACAGTTGGATTTGGGGATGTGCGAAAATATAATGAAAACCGGCCCTATTCAGAAGAACAGGACCGGTTATCATACGATAGTATTAACCGAATCTTGCCTTCTGAGACTGGGGGCAAAGAATAAGAATCTCACGTACAGCGGCGATAACGCCAAGGAGAACGGTGCACAGGCACAAGCGCAGCGCGCCGAGGGTAAAAAGAATGGACATTGCCGCGGCAATGCCCAGTACAGACAGAAGAAAAGCGCACACAAAGGCAGCACAAGCGGCACCGCAGGCAGCGGCGCTGGTCGTATAAGAATGGGACATCATATAGGCCATCTTTGTGCTCCCTTCTTTCAGGATGTAGAGATTGTATCAAAACCGCTTATAAAAAGTCAATACCTAAAATCGTTAAAGTGGAAAAGAATTTTGCGCGATATTCTGTAATACTGCACAAAACCGGCGCGAGAACCGGCGAATTTGAGACGAAATTAGGAATATGTGGAAATCCGGGGTCATAAAGGGGCTGTGAAAAAAGTCTGGTATTGCCGTAGGGGCGCTTCACGAAGCGCCCAGCGGAAAAGAATATAAATCTTTGCAAATAGT
>CACXDT010000248.1 GCA_902766405.1 Oscillospiraceae bacterium | reverse complement strand
ATTCTCTGCGGTCGCTTCCTCGTCTGACACAATTCTGCCTCAGGAATCTTTTGAAGCATCTTATTGGCGAATCGTATAAATCACCGCATAATCCGCTCTCGCCGGATTATGCGGTGTCGTAATATAAACAGCTTTTGTATGCAGTTCGTGCCTGAGATTTCCTGCCGGGATCAGGAAATAGCCATGTCCTGTGGATAGGGCAGCAGCTTCTCAAGCATCGCCCGATGCTTTTCCGGACAGCTCAGATAATAGTTCTTGATCGCGCCGCTCCACGAGACGGGAACCTCGATACGGGGATTGGCAGGCGTGCTGCAGCTGCCGGTCAGGTTGCTCGCAAAGCAGGGGAGCGAGGAGGCAAAGATCAGCTCCCGCAAGCCCTGGTTGTCCCGGGCGGAGATTGAGTTGACCTTTCCCTGAAGCTTCCGCTGAACGTCCTCCCAGACGCCGAGCCCCTCTTGGATCAACATGGTCTCGCCCTCCAGATCCTGAAACGACACGGTGTCCCGGCGGCTCAGCGGATGGTCGACAGGGAAGGAGACGTGCAGCTGCTCCGCGTCGTAAAGGGCCGAGACAATGCCAGGCTCTTTGATCGGACTTTGCGTGACAACATAGGCATAGTCCCCGTTTCGCAGCCCATCCCGCAAGCCTTCCTCTTCCCTGAGCTCCGTGACGACGGTCACGGATGGAACAAGCGCTCTCATGCGCTCCAGCAGGAACACCAGCGGCGTCGGTGCGCATGAGGCAATGCGGACTGTCTTCTGCCGCGCGGCGTGGTCAGCAAGGCGCTGCTCCATGGTGTCCAACAGGTGGAGAACCCCGCGCGCCTCGCTGACAGCCAGCAGACCGGAATCGTTGAGGGCGATATGGTTGCCGCCGGAGCGGGTAAACAGCTTCAGCTCAAGCTTCTCTTCGATCCGCCGCATCGAACGGCTCAGCACCGGCTGAGAGATGTGAAGCCTGTCCGCCGCGGCGGACAGAGTACCGCAGTCGGCCACTGCGACAAGCTGTCGCAGCTCGTGGGTTTCCAGCATGACGGTCATGCCCCCTCGTGAATCATTGAGCTTACTATATCATGCCGGCGCTCCGACCGCAAGCTTTTTCTATACCTTTCAGGCAGAGCGCTATTCCAAAAATGAACTGTACAAACGCGGAGACGACTATTATAATTCAAACAGTTTATGCTCTTTGCGTAAGCGGAAAAGAATAAGGAGGAGAAAAAATGTTAGGTATCAACATGAACGACGTTATCACAACGATCGGCCTGCTGAAGAATTATCTTATCGGCATCGGCGTTGTGCTGGCGTTGGCGATCGTGCTTACGATCGTCGCGGTCAAGATCAAAAAGCCCCTCAAGGGTCTTGTCCGCAAGAGTGCGTGGATCGCCTGCCTGCTGGTCGTCGCGCTGATCGTCAATGCGATCCTCGCCGGCCCGATGTACAGCATGGTCAGCATGGTCTTCAGCAACGGCGGTGATATCTCCGAGAACAGTATCACCAAGGCGCAGAATCTGTGCGAACAGATCGCGGACGAGGGCTTCGTCCTGCTCAAGAACGACGGCTTGCTGCCGCTCTCGGGCGATGTCAAGCTCAACACCTTCGGCTGGTCCGCCACCAACCCGGTCTACGGCGGCACCGGCTCCGGCTCGCTGTCCGGCCTGTACGAGACGGTCAGCCTGCTCAAGGGTCTCGAGAACGCGGGCATTTCCTACAACCAGGATCTCGTGAAGTTCTACACCGACTGGCGCAGCGCCCGCCCCGGCATCGGCATGATGGGCCAGGACTGGACCGTGCCCGAGCGCACGATCGCCGATTATGAGAGCGCCGGTATTTTTGACAACGCCAAGGCCTTCTCCGACACGGCCATGATCGTGCTCGCCCGCTCCGGCGGCGAGGGCGCCGACCTGCCCACCAGCCTCGACCCCGCTGTCCCGGATACCTTCAACGACGACGGCAACGGCACGATGTTCAGCCAGACCGGTCTGCGTTACAGCGAGTATCCCGAGGATCTCGACGCCTCCAAGCACTATCTCGAGCCCACCACCCGTGAGCTTGCGATGATCGAGCGCGTCACCAAGGAATTCAAGGATGTCATTGTTGTCATCAACGCCTCGAACGCCATGGAGCTCGGCTGGGTCAACAAGTACCCGAGCATCAAGGCCGTCATCCTTGCCCCCGGCCCCGGCCAGACCGGCTTTAATGCCCTGGGCAACATCATCACCGGTAAGGTCAACCCCTCCGGCCGCACGATCGATACCTTTGTGGCTGACCTGACCGCGACGCCCAGCTTCAACAACATCGGCGAGTTCCAGTACACCAACCTCGGCGATGTCTCGCCGATGAGCTACGGCTTCCCTGTGACCCCGAACTTCGTCAACTATGTCGAGGGCATCTACGTCGGCTACCGCTGGTACGAGACCGCGGCGGCTGAGGGCGTGATCGACTACGACAAGGAAGTGGTCTACCCCTTCGGCTACGGCCTGAGCTACACGACCTTCGAGCAGACGATGGGAGAGATTTCCGAGAAGGACGGCACCATCTCCTTTGATGTGACCGTCAAGAACACCGGCTCTGTGGCCGGCAAGGATGTGGTCGAGGTCTACTACAACCCGCCTTACACCAATGGCGGCATTGAAAAGTCCGTCGCCAATCTTGTCGCCTTCGCCAAGACCTCCGAGCTCAAGCCCGGCGCCAGCGAGACCGTGAAGATCTCCTTCAAGACCGAGGATATGGCCTCCTTTGATTACCTCAAGGCCAAAGCCTACGTGCTCGACAAGGGTGACTATGAGATCTCCATCAACCGCGACTCCCACAACAAGATCGACTCGAAGGTCTTCACGCTCGACTCCAAGGTGACCTTCGGTGCCGACAACAAGCGCGAGAGCGACCAGACTGCGGCCGTGGCCCTGTTTGACTACGCGGCCGGCGATCTGACCTATCTGTCCCGCGCCGACGGCTTTGCCAACTACGAGGAAGCCACCGCCGCGCCGACCGACTTTGAGATGAGCGACAGCGCGAAAGCCGGTTTCTACAACCACACCAACTACGATCCGACCCAGTTCAACAATCCCGATGACGTGATGCCGACCACCGGCGCCCAGAACGGCCTGAAGCTGACCGATCTGCGCGGCAAGTCCTATGACGACGCCCAGTGGGATAAGCTCCTCGACCAGTTGAGCATCGACGACATGGTCAACCTCATCGGTGTCGGCGGCTATCAGAGCGTCGCTGTGGCCTCCGTCGGAAAGACCCAGCAGGTCGACTGCGACGGCCCCGCCTCCATCAACAACAACTTCACCGGCAAGGCCTCCATCGGCTTCCCCGCCGGCGTTGTGATCGCGGCTACCTGGAACACCGATCTGGCGAAGGAATTCGGCCGCTCCATCGGTCAGATGGCTGACGAGATGGATGTCTCCGGCTGGTACGCCCCCGCCATGAACATCCACCGCAGCGCGTTTGCCGGCCGTAACTTCGAGTATTACTCCGAGGACGGCTTCATCTCCGGCAAGATGGCCGCCAACGCGATCCTCGGCGCGGCCGAGAGCGGCGT
>CACXDT010000247.1 GCA_902766405.1 Oscillospiraceae bacterium | reverse complement strand
TGGACATATATGGTCAAGGGCTTCAACGAAGCATGGCGCAATTCTGGCCGGAAAGAATCCGAGATTTCTATTAGATATCAGTATAAACTCACGGTCATCTTCGTCTCTGCCATTCTCGCACTCCTCGCTGTCTGCAATTGCCAGCGTCAGCGCGATGTCATATGGGTCGAGCTGCCCGTTACGATTCCGATCAATCAACGGTACGCCGGATGCGGTGTACGCCAAATACGACAACAAGCCCACCGGCAAATTCGCAACAGACGAATTCGCCGGTGGGCTTGCGTTTCCAGTTGCTTCTGCGCCGGGCGGCCGCGTACCCGCAGGGCACACAAGGGCCGCCTCTGCAACGCATGCTTCAGCTATCAGCGGAGATTTTCGAGATAGTCCACGATTTTGGAGACGGTGACCAGCTGGGAGGCATCCTCGTCAGAGATCGTGATGCCAAACTCGTCCTCCAGCCCCATGATCAGCTCGACGACATCCAGGGAATCCGCGCCCAGGTCGTCAAGGAGGTTGGTGTCCATGGTGATGCTTTCGGGATCGAGCTCGAACTGCTGGGCCAGGGCTTTCTTTACCATGTCAAAATAATTCATATTTGTTTCCTCCGATGTGCCATACGGCACATAAAGTCAAATAAAATGATTGATTGAAAGAATCGTCTCAGGCCCATTCACGGCTCTGGGGCTTGTTGCTGGGGGACGTTGTGGGCTTGACATAGCTCACGACGACGCGGCGGTTGGGCTCGACGCCGGTGGAGCTGGTGGTGACGCCCTCGTAGTTCTGCAGCGCGGTGTGGATCACATGGCGCTCGTAGGAGTTCATCGGCTCCAGCGCCATGCTGCGCTTGTATTTGATGGCCTTCTCGGCCATCTTTTCGGCCAGCTTCGTCAGCGACTCCTCGCGCTTGGCGCGGTAGCTCTCGGCATCCACGCTGATGCGCATGTGCTTTTCGCTGCCGCGGTTGACGACATAGTTCGTCAGGTGCTGAATCGCGTCGAGTGTCTCGCCGCGGCGGCCGATGATGGCGCCCATGCCGCTGCCGCTGAGATTGACGTTGACGCCGCCGCCCTCACGCGGGGAAATCTCGATCTCGGCCTTGACGCCCATACGCTCGAGCAGTCCCGCCAGGAAGCTGCGGATCGCGGCATAATCGGCGTCCCCGTCAACGGCGGGGGCAGCCGCGCTCACAGGGGCCGCGGGCGCGGTCTCAGCGGCCTTGACAGGCTCGGCCTTCGGGGCGCTCTCGGCGTGTTTTTCGGCCTTGGGGGGCTTCGGCTCGGCCTTGGGAGCCGGCTTTGCCTCGCTCTTCGCTTCGCGTTTGGGCTCGCTTACCGGATCGGGGACCTCATAGCTGACTCGCACGATCGCGCTCTGGGCGCCGATGCCCAGAAAGCCGGCCTTGGCCTGCTGAACAACCTCGTAGTGGTAGGAGAGGTCGTCTTTCGACAGGCCGAGCTCTTTCAGAGCTTCCTCCAGCGCGAGGTCAATGGTCTTGCCGGATTTATCCAGTGTTTTTATCATAGATGATTCTCCTATTTGTCAGTGCATTTATTCAGCGCTGGTTTCCTCTTCGGCCGCGGTGGCGATGAGCGTATCGTCTTCCATGCTCTCGTCAATGGCGGGGGCGTCCTCCGAGGCCAGCGCGGCCGCCTCTGTCGCCTCCTGTGCGGCGTCGGGGTTGGTGAAGCGGTCCGGCACATAGGCGCGGCCGCGGGCATAGCGGCGGTTGCCGACCTGCGAGGCGGGCTTTTCGTTCTCGGGAATGCCCAGCCGCTCGCGGCGGGCGGCGCGGTCGGCGCGCTCCAGGGCAGCCTTGCGCTCGGTGAGCTGCTGCTTCTCGTTGGCCTGGATTTTTTTCTTGCTGGTGTTGACGTTCTTCTCGTTTTTGCCCTCGGCATGCAGGCGCTCGGTCTCAAGACGGCGCGCCTCTAACTCCTGCTCGCGTTTCGCGCGCTCGGCGTTGCGGACGGCGTCCTCCTCGTCCAGCTGCTTTTTGAACTGTTTGTTCATGATAAACTCGCGAACCATGCCGAAAACGCTGTTGGCGATCCAGTAGATACCCATGGCGCCGGGCATGACAAAGCAGATCCAGATGCTCATCAGCGGCATCATCAGATTCATGCTTTGCATCGTGGCCTGCTGCTGTTGGTCGGCGGCAGGCGTGGGGTTCGAAGCGGTCGAGAGCTTCATGCTCAGATAGCTCAGACCGGCCGAGACGAAGGGGATCAGGAACAGCCCGATGGCGGCCCAGGTGTAGGGCCCCTCAAACAGGACGCGCCAGTTCGGCGTGTCGCCCAGATTCAGCCCGAGAAAACCGAAGTCGATGTCCAGCAGACCGTCGACCTTGCCGGCAAGCTCGCTCTGGACGGCGGCCCAGTTCTCGTGCGCCAGCTTCGTCAGCGCGATCTCGACATAGCCGGCGGAGCGGCCGGTGGCCTCGACGGCGAAGTACTCGCTCAGCGCGGTCACCACGTCGGCGCTCGCAAACATCATGCGCGTGATCGGCTGGCGAATGACGCTGTACAGGGCGATCAGGATCGGGAAGGGGATCAGCGACCACAGGCAGCCGGACATCGGGTTGACGCCCTCTTCGCGGTAGAGCTTCTGCATCTCGGCGTTGAGCTGCTGGGGGTTGCCCTCGTGCTTTTTCTGCAGCTCCTGGATGCGCGGCTGCAGGCGGGTGGAACGCATCATGCTTTTTTTGCTCTTGGCGTTGAACGGCGTCAGGATCAGGTTCACGATCAGAGCAAAGAGGATGATGGCCCAGCCATAGCTGCCTGTCAGGCTGTAGAGCCACAGCATCAGCTTGGCAAAGGGCCAGGTGATGATTTCACCGAATGACATAGTGTATTCCTCGTTTTCTTTGTGGCGTACCCCGTTGACTGACGATACTTCAGGGCACGGGGTCGTAGAACATGTACCCCTTTTTGTGGAAGGGGTGACAGCGGGAAATGCGCCGGACGGCCAACCAGCCGCCTTTCCAGGCACCGTATTTTTCGATGGCCTGCAGCGCATAGGCCGAGCAGGTCGGCGTGAAGCGGCAGACAGGGGGCCTTGTCGGGGAGATGCAGCGCTGATACAACCGGATGCCCCAGAGCATCAGGCGTTTCATGGCATTTTCTCCTCTATCATGCCCAGCTTGGCGCAAGCGTCCAGATAGGCGCCTGTCAGTCTGGCAAACGGCGCGGCGACGGCGCGGCTGCGGGCCACCAGAATGATGTCCCAGCCCCGCGTCAGCGCGCTGCTGTTGAGCCGGACGACCTCCCGAAGGCGGCGCCGGACGCGGTTTCGCACCACGGCGTGCCCGAGCTTGGTCGAGACCGTATAGCCCAGACGGTTCACGCCCAGACGGTTGCGGCGGCAGTAGACCACGAGATATGGGGTGGCGATGCTTTTGCCGCGGCGGTACAGGCGCTGAAAGTCACCGTTGGATTTGAGCGTGCAGCGTTTCTTCAGGGAGTGTCACCTCACTGTTTTTCCGGTACAGACATCAAGGCAAAAAGGGAGGATCGCTCCTCCCTGAAATCTTTGATGTTTGACCTGCTCATGAGTGGGATCAGTAGCTGAGCTTGGCTCTGCCCTTGGCTCTGCGGCGGGCCAGAACTTTGCGGCCGTTGGCAGTCTTCATTCTCTTGCGGAAGCCGTGCTCGATCTTGCGCGTGCGCTTCTTGGGCTGATAGGTACGAAGCATGGGATTGCACTCCTTTCAGGTTTGATACTCAACATTCCGCCGGAAAGCGGCGAAAAGTAGTTGACATGTGAAAACTTCTCGGCAGCAAGGGCTGCCGAGAAGTTATTATAGCCGATAAACCCGGTTTCTGTCAATCTTTTTTTGCTGTTTCGACGCTTCTGAGACGGAAAATCATGTTAGGCGTTGTCTCATAATAGACGGCAGTTGGTAAAACGGCACCAAGCCCAATACGACCGTAGGGGCTGGCGCCCTCGACAGCCCGGCAGCATCCTTGATGTATTTGTTGTAATGATGGGCGCAGACCACCAAAAGCATATTCGCCCATAGTAGTTCAAATATTTAGATTTCTTCGCGCGGGCCGTCCAGGGGGCCGGCCCCTACGGCAGTTCTGGCATCTCACTGCTGAATATGCCGTACACCCTGTTTTGAGACAGCCCCCTTATGAAATTCAGGACAGCAGCTGTTTACGCAGCGGCTTTTCAAGGATCAGACACAGCACGACCGCGAGCACCGTGTTCGGCAGCATATAGGAGCCGTTGTAGAGCAGCGAATAGACCCAGGTGTTGGTCATGGGCAGGCCGAAGATATCCTCCATATACATGGCGTAGATCGTGATGCCGCTGATGAAATGGATCACGAAGCGGCCGGCGCAGCCGATGAGAGCGGCCAGCCACAGCCTGCCCTCCCGGCGCATCAGCAGACCGGCAAAGCCGACAAACATATAGGCCACGCTGTAGTCGAGCAGCATGGACTGCCAGTTGACGGCGCTGCCGCCGGCAAAGAAAAACTTCAGCGTGCCGAAGACCAGGCCGGTGCCGAGCCCCCAGCCGAGCCCCCAGCGATAGGCGGCGATAATGAGCGGGATCATCACAAGGTCGATCGAGCCGCCAAAGCCGCCGAAGCTGAAGCCGATCGGGATCTTCAGATAGCTCAGGGCCAGCGACAGCGCCGCAAAGACGGCGCATTCTGTCAGGCAGCGCAGCCTCTGATGGGATTTGTTGTTCATAATGGTATCCTTCTTTCTTCTTTCTCTCAGAAAGCCGAAAAGCAGAAACCGCAGGCTCGAAAAACGAACCTGCGGCAAAGCGCTCTCGCGGTTTTCCTACGCCGGCATTATCCGGATCAGGTTCCATGGTTTCAGCGCCCGTTTACGCCGTCTCAGCCGGGAGACCCCAGCACCCATTTTTCTTGTCGCGGCTATCATAGACCGCGGCGCGGCGATTGTCAAGTCCTGATGTAAAAATACCCTCCGATTTCTCGGAGGGTGTGCAGGCAAAGCGCCGGCCCACACCGCGCTGCTCGCCGGTTGCAGGGATCAGGCGGCGCGATCCTGTGCGCCGTTGAGGCGCGCGGCAAAGGCGGAAAACCACGGCTGCGCGTCCAGCCAGTAGGTCAGCGGCAGGCCGAGGATCAGCAGTACGGCCAGCTCACCCGCACCCACCGAGGCGCCGACGGCGGCCCACACGCCGAGGTGGGAGAACAGGTTCAGCCCCTCATAGGCTCCGACAATGACCGCCCCGACGATGACCGCGTTGAAGATCACCGGCATCAGACAGGCGAGCAGACGGTTGACCAGCGTATGTGTCTTCCGGCCGAACCACGCCGTGCACAGCGCGGCCAGCAGCGTGGCCAATGAGCCGAACAGGATGTCCAAGATGTTGCCGGTCAGCAGATTGGCCAGCAGGCAGCCCGCGTACAGACCCCAGGCTGTGCCGGGGAGGAAGAAGGGCAGGATGCACAGCACCTCGGACACGCGCAGCTGCACGGCGCCGTAGCTGATGGGCGCCAGCAGAACGGTCAAAGCGGCGTAAGCCGCACCCACAACGGCGGCTGTTGCCAGGTTCAGTGTCAGATTCTTCTTGTTCATTTGGGAAGGTACCTCCATTTTTTCATTTATTTTATCGCAGGGTGTGGAAACCTGCGATGTTGACAGAGTATAGGGATACTTGGCTCGCCCCGGAGCAAAGCGAGAGGGGAGAGCTGGCGCGATAGCGCCTGAGAGGGGGGAAAGCGTCGGCCAGCGGCCCCTCTCCGTCACTTCGTGACACCTCTCCCCGCCGCGGGGAGAGGCAAGTTGCTAAAATTTATGCCTCGCTCGCGTGCGCCCTTTCCCAGGCGCGGCGGTTTTCGAGCGAATACTCGCAGCCGCAGTAGTTCTGCTGGTAGAGCCCGAAGGCCTTTGCCAGCTCACTCGAGCGCATTTCCCGGCCCTGCTTTTTAAAGTCCGAGGGCAGCCAGGGGACGCCGATCTCGGCGGCGATCGCCTCGCCGATCGTATTGATCAGCGGGGCGTTTTTATAGCGCGAGAGCGTCAGTGTCGAGCAGAAATAGTCGCAGCCCAGGCGCCTGGCCGTCTTCGCGGCCTCGGTGAGGCGCACCCGGAAGCAGACCGCGCAGCGCGCCCCGCCCTCGGGCTCCTGCTCAAGGCCCCGGACGGCGGACGCATAGTCCTCGCATCGCCAGTCCTCGGCGATCAGCCGCACCCGGTCGGTGAGCCCCAGACAGGCGATCAGCTGCCGCTGCGTTGCAAGACGGCGGTCAAACTCGCTCTCGGGGTAGAGATTGGGGTTGTACCAGAGCAGCGTGATATCGAAAAACTGCGTCAGATATTCGAGCACGGCGCTCGAGCAGGGGCCGCAGCAGCTGTGCAGCAGCACATGGGGCCGCCGCCCGCCATAGCCGCGGATCAGGGCGTCGAGCTCCTTCTGGTAATTGCGCTTTTCCGTATCCATGCTCTGGCAGCCCTCTTTCCGCAAAAAAGAATTGACGAAGCTTTGCAGCGCGTTGTATTATACAGATACTACCGATAAAAGTCAATTTGTTTCTTCGGAGGCGGCCTATGGACAACCGGATCAGTAAGCAGAACTACTATTTGGATATTGCCGACACCGTGCTCAAGCGCTCGACCTGTCTGCGCCGGAAATACGGCGCGATCATCGTGCGCAACGATGAGATCATCTCCACCGGCTATAACGGCGCGCCGCGCGGCCGCCGCAACTGCTCGGATCTCGGCGGCTGTATGCGCGAAAAGCTGCACATCCCCTCGGGCGAGCGCTACGAGCTCTGCCGCAGCGTCCACGCCGAGGCCAACGCCATCATCTCGGCCTCGCGCCGGGACATGATCGGCGCGACGATCTATCTCGTGGGCCGCGACGCCCGCACGAACGAGCTGCTGCACGACGCGATGAGCTGCTCGATGTGCAAACGCCAGATCATCAACGCCGGTATCGACCGCGTCGTCATCCGCGTGGACGAGAGCAGCTACCGCACGATCCCCGTCAACGACTGGATCGAGAGCGACGATTCGATCTTTATCACGGACGAGACGGATCCGGCCTGAACCTCGGCCGACGATAACAAAGGGCTGCATGAAATGTCCGTAACTGACCGTAGGGGCGGCTATCAGCCGCCCGCGCGGTACAATTTGAAATGCGCAGAAAAGTTGGGCGATTTCGTAGAATGATACGAATTCGCCCAACTTCTTGCTTTAAGAATTACATCTGTACGCCGGGCGGCTGGTAGCCGCCCCTACGTTGAAACCATAAAATTTTCAAATTCTCATACCGCGTCGAATTCCGCGGCGATCTCTTTTGAGGGCTCGGCGGTCAGCAGGCTGACGATCACAATGACGAGGCTCGAGACGATGAAGGCGGGCAGCAGCTCGTAAATGTCCCAGGCGCCGCCGAGCGGGCGCACCAGATACTTCCACAGGAAGATCGTGACGCCGCCGGCGAGCATGCCGCACAGCGCGCCCTGGCGGTTGCAGCGTCTCCAGAACAGGGCGAAGAGCATCACCGGGCCGAAGGCCGCGCCGAAGCCGGCCCAGGCAAAGGACACCACGCGGAAGATCGAACTCTCGGGGTTGAGCGCGAAGAACACGGCGATCACGGCGATCGCGATGACCGCGAGACGGGCGATCAGCAGGTTCTTTTTCTCGGTGAGCTTCAAACCGAACACCCCGCACAGCAGGTTCTGCGTGACGGCCGAGGCCGCGGCCAGCAGCTGCGCGTCGGCGGTGGACATCGTGGCCGCGAGAATACCGGCCAGGATCAGCCCGGCGATGATCGCGAGGAACAACCCGTTCTCACTCATCAGCGCGGCCGTGCGCACGATCAGCGACTCGGCGGCGGAGCTGCCGGAGAAGAGCTCAATCGCCCCGGCCTTCGCCATGCCGAAGCCGACAAGGCCGATCACAACGGCCACGCCGAGACTCAGCACGACCCAGATACTGGCAATGCGGCGGCTCAGGGGCAGCATGCTGTCCTTTTTAACGGCCATGAAGTGGATCAGCACATGGGGCATCCCGAAGTAGCCGAGACCCCAGGCCAGTGTGGAGACGATCGGGATAAAGCCAAAGCTGCCTACGGCCCCGTCGAGGATATTGCTCGAGCGGAAGAGACTCAGATAGCCGGGGATCGACTGCGCGTTTTCGACAACAGCACCCCAGCCGCCGGCCGTGCGGATGCCGAAGATAAGCACAACGACGAGCGCAAAGGTCATCACGATGCTCTGGATCAGACTGGTGACGGACGCGGCCATGAAGCCGCCCGCCGTCGTATAGGCCACGATAACAAAGGCGCTCAGCAGCATCGCGGGCAGATAGCTGACGCCGAACATGCTGTGAAACAGCTTGCCGCAGGCCACAAAGGCCGAGGCCGTATAGGGCACGAAGAACACCACCACGACGAGCGCGCCGAGCGTCTCAATCAGGTGAGAATCGTCGTGGAAGCGGCGGGCGAGGAAGTCCGGCACCGTGATGGCGCCGACTGCTGCCGAGTAGCGGCGCAGGCGGCGGGCCACGATCAGCCAGTTGAGCCAGGTGCCGAGCGCCAGCCCGATGGCCGTCCAGCCGGCCTCGGCCACGCCGCAGAAGAAGGCCAGACCCGGCACGCCCATCAGCAGATAGGCGCTCATGTCCGAGGCCTCGGTGCTCATGGCCGTTACGATCGGGCCGAGCTTCCGGCCACCCAGATAAAAGTCGTCCGAGCTGCTGTTGCCCCTGGAGTAGTGGGCACCGATAGCCAGCATGCCGATCAGATACACGGCGATCGAAAGGATAATACAGATAGTAGTGCTCATACAATGGCCTTCTTTCCTTGGGGATGGGGAAAGTATAGCCCAGGGATCGCTGAAAAAGAAAGCAAAAAATCGCCCGTTTCGCTTGAAAAAAGCAAAAAAGCGGGTATACTATGAAACAACGTGATTTTCTTCATGCTTGCATGAAATTTTCTCATGAAAGGAGGGCAACGGCATGACTGCAGACAAGTATGAAATCCTGATGGCCGTCGTGGAGCAGGGGAGCCTGACACGGGCCGGCGAGCAGCTCGGCTGTACGCAGTCGGCCGTCAGCCACGCGATCGCGGCGCTTGAGCAGGAGCTGGGCTTTTCCCTGCTGCGCCGCGGCCGCGGAGGCGTAAAGCTGACCGATGAGGGGGAGCGCCTGCTGCCCGCCGTGCGCGCGCTGCTCCACAGCGCCGAGCAGCTGAGGCAGACTGCGGCGGCGATCCGCGGGCTCGATACCGGCACGGTGCGCATCGGCTCGTTTACCTCGGTCGCCGTGCACTGGCTGCCCGCCGTGCTCAAGCGCTTTCAGCGGGACTATCCGCGCGTCGAATTCAAGCTGCTCAACGGAGACTATTACGATGTAGAGCGCTGGATCGGGGACGGCAGCGTCGACCTGGGCTTTGTGACGCTGCCGGGCAGCCTGCACTGTGAGTGCATCCCGCTGCTGGAGGATCGGCTGCTGGCCATTTTGCCGAAGAACAGCCGCTTTGCGGCCTACCCCAAATTCCCGCTGAGCGAGTGCGAGCGCGAGCCCTTTATCAGCCTGCTGCAGAGCTCCGACCACGACGCGCGCCGCGCGCTCGAGGCCGCAGGCATCCGGCCGAACGTGCGCTTTTACACCAAGGACGACTATGCCATCATCGCCATGGTCGAGCAGGGGCTTGGTATCAGTATCATGCCGGAGCTGCTGTTGAAGGGGCGGCATGACGACCTTCAGATTTTGCCGCTGGTGCCCGAGGCCAAGCGCATCATCGGCCTTGCCGTCGCCGACTCCGAGCGCGCCGGCCCGGCCGTGCGCCGCTTTGCCGACTATGTGGTGCAGTACGTCGCCGAGGAGCGCGAGCGGGAAAAGTTTGCCCCTGCGCATTGACAGCGCGCGCCGATGGGGATAAACTGTTTTTGTCAAAACTTGTCGAAAAGAGGGAAGCACCATGCCATACTGGCAGCAATTTACGTTTCTGGCGGCTGCGGCCGTATTGATTATCATAGCGGCGGTCACTATGAAAAGAGAAAAGAAGCTGCTCGGCTTTTACCGGGCCGTCGGGCTCTTTGACCGGGGCTACGCGGTGTTTACGCTGCTGCTGTTGGTCGCGGGATTTGCGATCGCCGTCGCCGCGGTGCTGCTGTTGCTGCTGACCGAGCGCGAACAGACGGAGATTCTGATTTTCTTTGGGGTCGGCTTCCTGCTGCTGGTCGTTGGAATTATTCTGGTCGAACGGCTGCGTGCAAAATGCCGCGGCAAGCTGCGCCGGCGGCTGACGAAGGATCTGCTGCTCTGCGGCTGCGGCGGATTTTTCCGCGTTGCGCTGTTTTTGGTGGGGCTTCTGTACCCGGCCTGGTGGGACGCAAAGCACCCCGAGGAGTTTATCCTGGACGACGGCGACAGCGTCTATGCGCTCCCGGGCAGCCGCAGCCTCTACAACGACCGTGCCCGGCGCGTGGCCGTCGCCAACGAGACCATGACAAAGGCCATTCCGGTGGAGCAGATAGGATGAATACAAAACGACGGAGAGAGGCAAAAACCGTTTGCAGATTCGGTATGCTGGTATGCTTATTATAAGCGTAAAGTAATCGCAGAATTTTACGTTGATTTTTACGAATAATCAGTCTATACTGTGGTTAGAAAGGCTGGTGATTTGTATGCCGAGTATCAAGCCGGTATCTGATCTGAGAAACTATGGGGAAGTGCTGCGCGACGTGGCGGTCGGACAGCCGGTGTTCCTGACCAAGAACGGCCATGGCCGCTATGCCGTGATCGACATAGAGGAATACCGTGAATATGAGAAAATGAAGGCCATGAACTGGCTGCTGGGCGAATTGGACAAAGGCCGCATTTCCGGCGAGCAGGACGGCTGGCTCAATGCCGACAAAGTATTCCGCGACTTAGAGACACGCTATCATGACTAAACTGATGATCGCCCCGCTGGCACGGGCGGATATGCGGGAGATTGGTGATTATATCAGCCGCGAACTCGGAAATCCCGCCGCCGCTCGGCGAATGATCCGGCGTTTCAGAGATACAATATCTCTTTTACAGGATTTTCCGGAAATGGGTTCGCCGCTTCTGAGTGCCGGAAAGCAGAGGGCACCATACCGCCGTCTTGTCTGCGGGAACTACCTGATTTTTTATCATGTTGACGGCAATGCTGTGTGTATCGACCGCGTTCTCTATGGCCGCCGTGATTATATGGCGCTGCTCTTCGGTAATCAGCTCGAAGAGGAAGAATAAGCTTGCTTTTGTCAGCTCTCCCCCCTGTTCGGAGAGCTGTTTTTTTGTATATAGCCGCGAGGTAACTGTTCAGCCCTCCAGTGTCATTAAGTGAAGCGTGAATGCTTGTATATACGATAAAAGCTTGATGTTTGCAACAATGCCTTCCCCTCGAGGGGAAGGTGGCGCGAGCCTCGCTTTCCCCCGCAAGGGCCGCGACGGATGAGGTGGAGCTTGCCGTCTCTGAGTTGGCATAGTACAGGCGGCAGGGGTGACACCTCATCCGTCATCCAGCTTGCGGGAGACGCTGGATGACACCTTCTACCCGTAAAGGGCACAATGCCCTCAAGGGGAAGGCATGGGCTGGCCGATCATTTTTCATTTCTCTTAACATAATGAGATTGAGGGCTGAACTGTTACGCCGTGAGGGCGGTTTTTCACCATTTCCCTCAATACTATTTGACTTTGCCTCGGGAAAAGGTTAGAATATACAATAGTGTGTTATGGAAAGAAAAACACAATATATATCTGAGGTGGAAATATGTACAAGGTAGTAACCAAGCGTTTTCTGAATGACGCAAAGACCATCTGCCTGTTCGAGATCGAAGCGCCGCTGATCGCCCGGCACGCCCGCGCCGGTCAGTTCGTGATCTTCCGTCTGGACGAGCAGGGCGAGCGCGTCCCCGTGTCCGTCGCGGGCTATGACCGCGAAAAAGGCACGGTCACCGTCATGGTGCAGGCCGCGGGCCGCACCACGAAGATGCTCCACACGGTGGAGGAGGGCGATGTGATCTCCGACATCGTCGGACCGCACGGCAAGGCCACCGAGATGGAGGGCCTGCGG